>NZ_PQCE01000054.1:0-9591 GCF_002964725.1 Pseudoalteromonas sp. T1lg76 | reverse complement strand
TTATGTAGTTATGCTACAAAGAAAAATTCCAACGCGGTTAGCACGATATTTAGCCCGCTAGAATGATTAGCTATTTAAGTGAATTGGTATAACCAAGCCCACACTTGCTAATGTAAGCAAAGCAAAAGCGACTAACCCTGATTAGTCGCTTTTTTTTGTTCCAGCATGGCCTTCCAATGCTCTATCTCCGGCGGCAAAACCGGCGTTTCACCCTTATAACCAGTCAAGGCCACTATCTCTTCAACATCCACCACTCCTTGTCGACCACGAAACACGCCGCGCACATAAGCAATGGCATGTAAGCCTTTCTTTGTTGTAAATTTTTGTTCGATATAGAAGTACTTATGATCCCAGCCCACCAAGCGTGTGGACACGGTGAATTTTTGCCATGGCTTAATATCGCGAATATAGGTGATGGCCGTGGCATTGACTATGGGAAACCAACGGCGTTTCATCACTGCACCCAGCATGCCCAGTCGCTCTGTCATCCAGGTGCGGGCAATATCCATCAAGGCTAAATAGCGGGAATTAGTCAGATGCAGATTAATATCGCAATCAAGAGGCCAGGCGCGAAAGTCAATATCCACGGATTCCAGTAAAGATTGGCGCGCTTTATTACGTTTAATCCTAAAAAATAACCACAACAGCCGAAAATATAGGTTCAAGGTGTGCTCCTAGAGATCCATTAAAACAGGTAAGACCAGCATGGTATCACCGCTTTAATAAAAGCTCACCTATTGCTTTACCCCTTTAAAACATACCAGCAAGGCATTGAATCCATTACCTTCATAGGTAAGGGCATATAAAAATGGGCACCCTGAGGTACCCATCTGAAATAACCTGGTAAAAACTGCCGATTACACTTTTACGGTCTTTCGGTTAATACCGTATTCGCGCAATTTGTTGGCTACCGCGGTGTGACTGAGTCCTAAGCGTTTAGCCAACTGCCGTGAGCTTGGGTAAGCAGGATAAAGCTTGCGCAATAAGGTGGCTTCGAAACGCTTAACCGCCTGATCTAAACTGCCTTCAAAATCCGACTCCAGGTAACCCAGATCATTGGTAAAGGTCGGCAATTGCAGATGCTCTACGGTCAGCTCACTGTCATCGAGTAAGGACACGGCACGATAAATGGCATTTTCCAACTGGCGGACATTGCCCGGCCAAGGGTACTGCTGCAAATACTCTATGGTTTCTTCACTTAAGGTGGGAACCGGAGCACCATTTTGCTGCGCATATTTTTGCACAAAATGCTCGGCCAGCGGGCCGATATCGGCCTTGCGATCGCGCAGTGGCGCAATGTCCAAGGTCAATACATTGATGCGGTAATAGAGATCTTCACGGAAGGTTCCCTCTTGCACCATGGCCGGCAGGTCTTTTTGTGTCGCGGCAATAATACGCACGTTCACCTTAACCTCGTTTTCATCACCGACCTTGCGGAAAGTGCCGTCCTGCAAAAAGCGCAGCAACTTGGTTTGCAGCTGAGATGACATCTCCCCCACTTCATCGAGGAAAACCGTGCCGCCATCTGCCTGCTCTAACACCCCGCGTTTTGGCGCGGCGTTGTCTTCATAGCCGGCATAACCAAAGAGTTCAGACTCGGCAACATCATCGGGAAGCGAGGCACAAGACAGGGCAATAAAGGGCTTAATAGAACGGTTCGACGCATAATGACAGGCCCGCGCCAATAGTTCTTTACCCGTACCGGTTTCGCCGGTGATCAGAATGGGCGCTTCTAACTGCGCCATCTTTCGGGCTTCACGCACGGTGCGGCGCATGGCCGTTGAATAGTTATGTATGGTGGCAAAACTTTCCTGACCGTAGCGACGAAACGCGCTAACCTGCTGTCCTAATCGGCTTTGCGATTTGATGTTGATCACCGCACCGGCCAGGGCATTTTGGTCATCCCCTTGCGGGACGGATATTGGCAGAATATCGGCGATAAAGTCTTCCCCGCCCACTTCTACCCGAGTGGTTTGTCCCAACACTTCTTTACCCTCAAGCCAGCGGGTAAAGTTAAAGCCTTTAAGCAGGTTATTTATGTTGGCACCCACAGCTTCCTGCTCTGTCATTTGCAAATCGCGACAGGCGGCGGCATTGCATAGGCGCACCCAGCCCTTGTTATCGATAGAGATGACGCCATCTGGCAACGCACTGAGCAGGGTATTAAGTTCGTTATGCTCACGTTCCGAGGGTAAAAACGCCGTGGTACGCACATCCTCAACGCCATGAATAAGGCGAATGGACGGCATGATTTTTTGAAACTGTTCAAACTCAATGGGCGGGAAACTAACATACATGCGGCAATTCTTGGCATCTACCTCAATGCCTTTTAAATCAACCTGATAGTTAACCAGTATATTTAGTACCTCTTGGGCGATACCAATTCGGTCCTGACAATAAATTTCAAGACGCATGTGTTCCTCAGTCGCGGTTTATCTGTGTGGCTGGCGCAATCATACGCTAAATTAGCAATAATTGGGTAGCAAATTGTAAAGATTACTGCACAAACTTGCTAATGCCATATTGCCGAGGCGTGACGTCCTCTGCACATAATGGTTCATTTATCGTTAATTCATAACTCTTCCCCTGATGCCAGTGGGTATGTATACTGTGGCGCGTTTGTCGCTAGGATAAAGTGGCGCCCGCGCTACCAGCCAGGTAGTTTGCCGCTCTTTTATCCTGCCGATACAGGCCAGCTATCTGGGATCATCAAGGGTTTCCATCCAAGGTTTCACCTGAGGTTTACAGTAGCAAAAGCAACAATAATAAGGCCTCACAAATAGCAGCGATGCCCAGCATTGCAAAATAATAAATTTGTAAGTTAGGAAGTATTTTTAATGAGTTCAGTACCAAAAACAGGTGATTTTCTAGGTCACCCTAAGGGGCTCTTCCTGCTGTTCTTCACAGAAATGTGGGAACGCATGAGCTACTACGGTATGCGCGGTATTTTCGTGCTTTACCTTTCTACTATTGCTACCGCTGCCGCCATGGGCTGGGATATGTCCTACTTCGGCATCGACCCAATGTCAGCAGGCGCCGACGAAGAATATCAAAAAGCATTGAATTCAAATGCCCTGAGCATCTTGGGTTTCTATGCCTTCTTAGTATATGTAACGCCAGTACTTGGCGGTTGGTTTGCAGATAACATCTCGGGCCAGCGTAAAGCCATTATCACAGGTGGTGTGATCATGGCCCTGGGTCAATTTGCCCTGGGTACACCGCATGCCATGGTTCCAGGCCTAGAGCTTGAATTTATGTACCTGGGTCTTGGTCTACTTATTATCGGTAACGGTTTCTTCAAACCAAATATCTCGACCATGGTAGGCGACCTTTACTCTGAAGGTGACAAACGTCGCGATGGCGCATTTACCATCTTCTACATGGGTATCAACCTGGGCTCTATCCTGGGCTACTTCGTAGTTGGCTCTATCGGTGAGAAATTTGACTACCAGTACGGCTTCTTAACAGCCGGTGTAGGTATGCTTCTTGGTGTTATCCTGCAGCTGTCTCTTGCTAACAAGTACCTGGGTAATATCGGTACCGTGCCTGCGGCAAAGCTAGGCGGTGACGACAACCAAGGCGCTGCTAAAAAACCTCTTACTAATGAAGAGCGTGACCGCATCAAAGTAATTTTGATCATGAGCTTCTTCACCATCATTTTCTGGGCCGGCTTCGAGCAGGCTGCGGGCTCAATGAACCTTTTCGCTAAATACAAAACTGACCTGGTATTCTTTGGTTGGGAAATGCCGGCGAGCTGGTTGCAAGCAGTTAACCCTATTTTCATCATCTTGCTAGCACCTATTTTTGCCAGCTTCTGGATCCGTATGGGTGATAGAGAGCCGGATTCACCGCGCAAGTTTGCCCTGGGTATGTTCTTCCTTGGCCTGGGCTTTATCTCCATGGTGGGTGCGGCACTGCAAATCGGTGACGATGCCAATACCAAAGCCCATGTGATCTGGTTAGTTATGGCCTATGTATTCCACACCATGGGTGAGCTATGTTTATCGCCTATCGGTCTGTCTATGGTATCTAAGCTAGCGCCACTGAAGTACACCTCACTCCTTATGGGTATGTGGTTTTTCTTCTCGGGTATCGGTAACTACGCGGCCGCTGAAATCGGTAAGCTGGTTGGTGATGCTGGCCCATTAAGCACCTTCGGTGGCGTGGCCATCATGGCGTTCCTCGCTGGTATCTGCTTATGGTTAATGGCTGACAAGCTAGTTGACTGGATGCATGGTGCAGAAGGTACGCATGACGAAGAGCAGCTGCTAGAAGAAGAATTAGAACTCACAGGTGAGAAGCAGTAATTCTTCCATAGAAGTCAAGAAAGGCGCCTTAGGCGCCTTTTTTATTACCCGATTTAACGAAAAGCTTACACCAGCAGGATATCGTACACCTTTATTTACACTTAACCCATTAGTTAATTAGCCCCCCACTCTTTCGCTTTCGAACAAATTCTCCGATTATGCGCTCAAACAATTATGGCTTGATGGCAATGGCGGCGCTTTATTTTCAGCAACGACCTTTACCGCTAGAGCCTAGCCAAACACACAGCAAGTGGAGCTAAATCATGAGTGAAGTAAATAACCCATTAGGCCTTAAGGGCATCGAGTTTACCGAGTACGCAACACCAGATGCGGACTATATGGACAAGATCTTTACCGACTTTGGCTTTTCAAAGTTAAAGAAATTCAAAGATAAAGACATCCTTTACTACAACCAAAACGACATTCATTTCCTATTGAACAACGAGCGCGGCGGCTTCTCTGCAGAGTTTGCTAAGAGCCACGGTCCGGCCATTTGTTCTATGGGTTGGCGTGTAGAAGATGCACAAAAAGCATTCGACACTGCCGTTGAGCGCGGTGCAAAGCCTGCAACCGATTCAACGCACAAAGACATGCCTTACCCTGCTATCTACGGTATCGGCGACAGCCTGATTTATTTCATCGACCAGTTCGGTGACAAGGGCAGCATCTACGACACTGACTTCGTAGACCTAGAAGAGCAAAATGTAGTAGAAAGCAAAGGCTTTATCCGCATCGACCACCTGACCAACAATGTGTACAAGGGTACGATGGAAACATGGGCTAACTTCTACAAAGACGTATTTGGCTTTACCGAAGTACGTTACTTCGACATCAAAGGTCAAAAAACAGCCCTATTGTCTTACGCCCTTAAATCACCATGTGGCACCTTCTCGATTCCAATCAACGAAGGTAAAGACAACAACAACAACCAGATCGATGAGTACCTAAACGAGTACAATGGCCCGGGTGTACAGCACTTAGCCTTCCTTACTGACGATCTTGTCGCCTCACTTGATAAACTTGATCAAAGCAACATCGCGACCTTGGATATCGTAGATCACTACTACGACACCATCTTCGACCGTGTTCCTTGGGTTAAAGAAGATAAAGAGAAGATCAAACAGCACCAGATCCTGGTAGATAGCCAAAGCGAAGATTGTTACCTGCTACAAATCTTCACCAAGAACCTATTTGGTCCTATCTTCATTGAGATGATCCAGCGTGTTGATGATGGCGGCTTCGGTGAAGGTAACTTCCAGGCTCTGTTCGAGTCTATCGAGCGTGACCAAGAGCGCCGTGGCGTTATCTAAGCGCCCCCAAATCTAGCGCCAAAAAGCAGCGTCCACCCTTGTGTGGGCACTGCTTTTTTAAGTTCCGAGCCCTTGTTTTTTTTATTCTTGGCTCAATAACAGATAAAAGCTTTAGCAAAAGGAATAACTCATGCAACTCAATGAAACGCACGATATTAATCTGACCAGCTGGGTCAGCTCTGCGAACGACGGCAAAACTGATTTCCCAATCCAAAACTTGCCTTTTGCCACCTTTCGCCGCGCCGGTAGCAGCGAAGCATTCCGTGGTGGCGTCGCCATTGGTGATCAGGTAGTAGACTTAGCCGCCGTGGCCAAACTCGGCATTTTCAGCGGTCTTGCCCAAGAAGCCGTTGAAGCCGCGTCACAAACCAGTCTAAATGCCTTTATGGCCATGGGTCAGGCGCACTGGTCGGCACTGCGTCTTGCGCTTTCACAAGCATTGCGCACGGGTAGCGAGCACGAGCAAGCACTAAGCGACGCTTTGATTGCCCAAACAGAAGTAGAATATGACCTGCCATGTCATATCGGCGACTACACCGACTTTTATACTTCTATCTACCACGCCACAGCGGTAGGCAGCCTGTTCCGTCCGGACAACCCTTTACTGCCTAACTACAAGTGGGTACCAATCGGTTACCACGGCCGTGCTTCAAGCATAGGCGTGAGCGGTCAAACCTTCCCTCGTCCTAAGGGCCAAACTAAGGCTCCGGATGCGGATACACCGACTTTCGGCCCTTGTAAGCGTCTGGACTACGAGCTAGAGCTGGGTATTTACCTTGGTAAGGGTAACGAGCTGGGCGAGTCAATCGCGCTTGATGATGCAGACGAGCACGTATTTGGCTTCTGCCTATTTAACGATTGGTCGGCGCGTGATTTACAAGCCTGGGAATATCAGCCGCTAGGCCCATTCCTGGCGAAAAACTTCGCTTCAACCGTATCTCCTTGGGTTGTGACCAATGAAGCGCTTGTACCTTATCGCTTGGCCTGGACTCGCGACGAGAACGAGCCGCAACCGCTTGAGTACCTGGAATCGGCCAAAAACCGTGAACAAGGTGCCCTTGATATTCAAATGGATGTAGCGGTAGAGACCGAAAAAATGCGCGCCGAAGGCACGCCAGCGGCCAAGCTGTCACAATCAAGCTTTAAGCATTCATACTGGACAGTAGCGCAAATGGTTGCGCACCACACAGTAAACGGCTGTAACTTTAACGCCGGTGATATGCTGGGTTCGGGCACTCAGTCTGGTCCTGAGCATGAAGAAGCGGGCTCGCTACTTGAGCTATCGCGCGGCGGTAAAGAGTCGCTTGACCTGGGTAACGGTGAAAGCCGTAAGTTCCTGGAAGACGGCGATACCGTGATCATGCGCGGCTGGTGTGAGAAGCAAGGCTTCGCACGCATCGGCTTCGGCGAATGTCGCGCCACCGTTTTACCTGCCAACTAATAGATTGCCAGGTAGTTTCCCCTTCCCAGTTGACGGCTTATCTAGCTTGGAAGGATAACTAATAAAAATGCAGCTTTCGTGCTTTTGACCACGATAAGCTGCTTTTTTTTGCGGTCAATTACAATTTTTTGCTGGATTTTTAAACTCACCTTGTTATCTTAGCAGGGTTTTTATCAGTAATTTGTCCTTATGAAGTTTAATCTATCATACTTTATTACTAAGCACTTCCCTGCGCGGCAGCTCTTAATTCGCCAAGAGGGTGAAGTGAAAGTGGTTGAGCTAACCACCAAAAAGCAGTGCACCATGGCGCTTAGTGCTTTTGTATGTGTTGCTTCACTTGCCTCTTTTGGTGCTTATAACTTCTGGCAGCAAAGCGCATTGCAATTAAGCAGCGGCGATGTGGTTGCTGAAAATGAGCAATTGCGTCAGCAAATCGCTGCGGCAAAGCAGCAACAAGAGCAATTTATTGCCCAGTTGAGCCAACTGGAGCAACGCCAGCAACTGACACAGAATGTACTGGCTTCCTTGCCCGCATCTTTGTTGCCGGAACAAGGTATTCCCTTTGAGGCCAGCGATACGCCTTCGGCGGATACTAGTGTCGATGAGCGTTTAGCAACGCTACAGCAGCGTCAATACGACACCTTCTCCCTACTCGACCAAGCCATAGTCAAGCGTGAACAAATGCTTGGTGCTGCCATTGCCCGTGCAGGCCTACCCAGCACTGTGATGGATGAGCTGATCGCTAAAAGCGAGGAGCAGGTGGCTCAGGGCGGCCCGCTGGAATTACTCGATACCGATGAGCAGGACACCAGCTCACTCAGCGTGGTCGATAAGCTGTTGACCCTTAACCAGCTAGAGTCCATGTTGGCGCAGGTGCCGCATATGTTACCTGCAGCAGATTACTATATTTCCAGCAGCTTCGGTCTGCGTAAGGATCCCATGAATGGTCGTCGCGCTATGCACAAAGGTGTAGACTTGGCGGCATGGCGTAACACCGAAATTTTTGCCCCTGCGGATGGAACCGTAGTGCGAGCCGGGCGTAACGGTGGTTATGGGCGTTTTATTGAAATAGAGCATGCCAATGGCTTTACCACGCGCTTTGGGCATTTAAATAAAATTCACGTTAAGCGTGGAGATCTCGTCACTAAGGGTGAGGTCATCGCCTTAATGGGAAGCACCGGTCGCAGTACCGCAACTCACCTCCATTACGAAGTGTTGCACAATAATAAACATATCAATCCGGTCAAAATCACCAAGGCATTAACCGATGTTTTCAAAGAACAAAGATACACAGAAGAGTAGTCCCGTTGTGAATAATAATAAAAATAGCAGTACCCCCTCATTAATTTCCGCAGATGTGCGCCTAACCGGCTCACTGTTCAGCCAAGGCGAAGTACAACTTGATGGTCGCATCGAGGGCGATATTAAAGCCGAGGTGTTAATGATTGGCAGCCAAGGCCATGTAGAGGGCAGTGTTGAAGCCGGTGAAGTGACTATACGTGGTCGTGTAAGCGGTTCAATTCGCGCCAATAAGGTGGCAATTGAAAGCTCTGCACAGGTTCAGGGCGATGTGTTCCACAACACCCTGAGCATCGCCGCTGGCGCGCAGATGGAAGGGCAAATCAAACAGCTTAACCAACAAGAAACATTATCGCTTGTCAGCAATGATGAAGAAGCCTTGGTAGCCGAATCTTAACGGCTACTTTTTTCGCGCGGTGATGTACATGGTAACGGCCGCGCGAAACACTAACTCTCCACGCATATTCACTATCTCTACCGGCACCACTAAGTCTTCTTTATCCAACCATTGATGGGGCATAGGGATTTTCGCCGTTGCCTGCATATCGGTATCCACCTTATTTAAATACTCCACCGTCATTCCCTTGGGGATCCAGCGATGGGTTTTATGGGGCACGGTCGCATCCGTCATCACTCCGGCCACCAACTCGGCCAAATTACACTGGGCAATCGCATGTATGGTACCGATGTGGTTATGCACGGCACGGCGGTTTTTCACCTTAGCCACACACTTGCCCGGCATCAGCTCACTAATAGCTGGTTTAATTGATGAAAAATACGGCGCTTTCGCACAGACGGCCTTTGAAAACAGCCAGTGCCCACAGGGCCACTTAGTGAACTTTTGATAGGTACGTAATAATGGGGGTGCAGTCATTGTTCTTCTCCTTAAGCACTCATCGTACCAGTAAACATGCGTTTGGATTTAAATGCAACTACATCCTTAGTCGTATTTGTTTGTTAAGTTAGATCTTGTCGCGGTAGCGACGGCACCATAGGGGTGGTTTACGCCAACCACCCCTATGAACCCCAAGGCGCCCGTAATTCGCACATGCTTCCGACCTCAGGTTTTTGCTAGACGCTACTCTTAGGCTATGACGCGATTGAACGGCACATCCCTTTGCCGATAAATCTAGCTCGGCATCCATGCCTCGCTGTCTTAGCCACGCTTCGCAGCAAAAGCCGATTTCTTCAGCGCGAATTTTAACGGGATTAGGCTGATACATCTGCGTTTCAA
>NZ_PQCE01000053.1:0-24984 GCF_002964725.1 Pseudoalteromonas sp. T1lg76 | reverse complement strand
AGTTATTCTACATAAACATGTAACAACACAGTAGAAATGCGCTACAAGCGCTGCCCTACGGGTTCATCTAAACGCATCCTGCTCTGTGTTGCTCGCTATGTACATAGAGTGCTATGCATCATAACGAGCGTCGTGATCAGAATGCGTTTAGATCGAACATAATGTAAACCGCAAAGATAAACAGACCCTATTACTCTAGCTTATCCCAGCGATTGGTCCGTGAACATGGCGCCTAGGCACCATGCACTGTGCGTATATGCACAATTACAAACTTAGTTGAAACAGCCAGTCCTCGACCTCGACACCGTCAATACAATAGCCATTGCGGGCGCTGGCGAGCTGAGTAAAGCCGCATTTAAGCAACAGTGCTCGCGACGCCAGATTGCCTGCAGTAACCGTAGCCCGATATTGTGCAATTGCAAAACGCCGCTCGCCATGGGTCAGTAAGGCTTGTAATGACTCCTGGCCATAACCTTGACCTTGATACTCGGGCAAGAGTAAAAAACCCAGCTCGGCGCTGTGCTCGCCTTGAGGTAAAAAGCCGGTTACTCCTATCTCCTTGCCGTTTTCGTTAAGTATCGCCCAGGCCCGCCAACTATCAGCCTTTGCCCCTGATGCCAGCCGGGCTTCAAAGCGCGCTCTGATCTGCGTGATTTGCGGGAGGTCGGCAACATAGCGCATCACTTCTTGATTTTGATGAAGCGCTACAAACAGCGGCCAATGGTCTTTACTTAAGGGTTGGTGTATCAGTCTTGACGACTCAAAAGAATCTAGCTGCATTGTCATCTCCCTAAAACAAAAAAGCCGAGCACAAGGCCCGGCTTTCAAATTAGCATAAGCTTCTCAGTATTAAAGCTTTTTAACACCCATGTTATACAGGGTAAAGCCATAGATATCGGCGTATTGCTCGATTATCTTACTGGTCGGCGTGCCTGCACCGTGACCGGCATTGGTTTCAATGCGGATCATCACAGGGTTCTCACCCTGGTGCTTCGATTGCAGCTCGGCAGCAAACTTGTATGAATGCGCTGGAACCACGCGGTCATCATGATCGCCAGTGGTGATCAGGGTTGCCGGATAGCTGGTGCCCGCTTTTACATTATGTACCGGTGAATAGCCCTTAAGGTAATCAAACATTTCCTTGCTGTCTTGCGCCGTACCGTAATCGTAGGCCCAACCTGCACCGGCGGTGAAGGTGTGATAGCGCAGCATATCCAGTACCCCTACCGCAGGTAAGGCAACCTTAAACAGATCCGGGCGTTGCGTCATCACCGCACCTACCAATAGACCGCCGTTAGAGCCACCACGTACCGCAAGGTAGTCACTTGAGGTGTAGTTGTTAGCGATCAGGTACTCGGCCGCAGCAATAAAGTCGTCGAATACGTTTTGCTTTTGCATCTGCGTACCGGCTTTATGCCACTGTTTACCATACTCACCACCGCCACGCAGGTTAGCCACCGCATATACGCCGCCTTGCTCCAACCAGGCCGCCGTAGTGGCCGAGAAGCGAGGAGTTAGGCTCACGTTAAAGCCGCCGTAACCATAAAGAATGGTTGGGTTTTTACCGTTAAGCTCAGTGCCCTTTTTAAAGGTTAGGATCATAGGTACCTTGGTACCGTCTTTTGAGCTGTAGAATACTTGCTTAGACTCATACAGCGCCGGATCAAACTGAGCGCCTGACTCGTTATAAACAACCGAGTCACCACTGTTCACATCAAAGCTGAAGATGGTGCTTGGCGTTTTATAGTTGGTGAAGCTGTAATACAAGGTGGTTTGTTCTTTTTTACCTTCAAAGCCCGACGCCGTGCCCACGCCCGGTAGCGCAATTTCACGCACTAGCTTGCCGCTTTTATCGAACTGCTTCACCTGAGAGATGGCATCAACCATATAACGTGCGAAGAAGAAATCTCCGCCTTTAGAGATGTTCAGTACGTTTTCGGTTTCAGGAATAAGGTCCTGCCAGTTTTTAGGCGTTGGATCCTTGATATCAACGGTCACTACGCGCTTGTTCGGCGCATCCTTGTTGGTAACGATAAACAGGGTATCACCCTTGTTATCCAGCACCGAGCTGTCGTAGGTCAGGTCGTCAATAATGGTAACCAGCTCGCTGTTTTCCTTGCTCAAGTCTTTAATAAACAGCTTGTTACCAGATGTTGAGACGGCCGCTGAAATTACCAGGAAGCGCGCATCCGAAGTCACCTCGGCGCCAACATAGCGGTGTTTTTGCTCATCGCTGCCACCAAAGATAAGGGCATCGTCTTTTTGCGCCGTACCCAGCTTATGGTAGTAGAGCTTATGTTGATCGGTTTTCGCCGACAATTCACTGCCCTTAGGCTTGTCATAGCTTGAGTAATAGAAGCCATCATTACCAAACCAGGAAATGGCGCTGAACTTCACATCAACCAGGGTCTCACCAATTTGCTCCTTGGTTTTGGTATCCAGCACAATCACCTTACGCCAGTCACTGCCGCCTTCTGAGATCTGGTAGGCCGCCAATGAACCGTCTTCACTAAAGCTGATACCCGCCAGTGATGTGGTGCCATCGGCGCTAAAGGTGTTAGGGTCTAGGAAGACTTCCGCCTCACCTTCGCCCTTTTGGCGATAAAGCACGTATTGGTTTTGCAGACCGTCATTTTTATAGAAATAGGTGTACTCACCCTCGGTGAATGGGGCGCTGACCTTTTCATAGTCCATCAGGGTTTTTAGACGTTGCTTAAGTTCGTCGCGAAACGGGATCTGCTCCAGGTAGCCAAAGGTGACCTTGTTTTGCGCTTCGACCCACTGTGCCGTCTCGCTGCTCATATCGTCTTCTAACCAACGATATGGATCTGCAACCTGCTGATCGAAATAGCTGTCTACCACTTCGCCTTTACGTGTAATTGGGTAGCTGATGGCCGCTGCTGCAACCTGAGTTTGTTCTACTTTTTGTTCTTGTTGTGCGCTTGCCTCTGCAGCCGGTTTGTCGTTGCAACCAGCTAGGGCCACACACACGGCGACAGCCAGTGTTCTTTTAAGCATAAAAAATCCATTCTTGTTGTAATAAACCGACTTACGTTAGCGGCTAGACGGCCATTTGTCTAGTGTTGTGCGAGCAGGTACAAGGCGTGGGGATAATTAAGAAGGGCCAAAAAAGAAGAAAACCAACTCGACGAGCGAGATTGGTTATCTTTGGCTGGAAACCTATAACTAATTATTAACCTAATTGCGCAAAAACACCTCAACTGTTTCGTTATATAGATATACGCGTTTAGTATTATTGCACTTTTCGGGCTAATTAATGAGTAACTCAGGACTCTGTGCGGTCTTTGGGGCTGAGCTTATCGCGAAAATCGAGGATTTTTGACACGCCGGCACCGAGCTTCATCAGCGTGGAGAGTTTTTCCGGGCTTAAGCGCTGCAGCTCGGAGGCCCATTCGGTGATCATTTCCAGTAAATCATGGATTTCTAATAACCTTTGCTGGGCGTAGCGCTCCTGCTGATCCCTTGGTTCCTCGAGGAGGTTATCGCGCAACAGGCTCAAGGTCGGGTCGATTTCGCGCTTACGGCGCTGCTCAAATACACGGTTGGCCATTTGCCAAATGCTGCCCGCCGGCTGGTAATACTCTTTACGATCGCCCGGCTTATGCCGAGTGGCGATCAGCTGCCAGGAGTTCAGCTCTTTAATACCCATGCTGACATTACCGCGAGAAATATGCAGGGTTTGCGATAATTCGTTGGCGCTCAGTGGCTCCTCGCTAATAAGTAGCAGCGCATACATCTGGCCTATGGTGCGATTAAAGCCCCAGCGACTGCCCATCTCACCACAGTGCATCACAAAGGCCTGCATTTTATCTGTTAGTTCCATCACCAACCCTAAATGTTCATTATGTTCTGAAAATACCTCATCTTAACAACTCCATTCAAGCATCAACTACACTTAACCTGGTCAACATCAAATAAACCATGAAAAAACATCCTAAATACACATAGTTGCAGTTACAATAGGGACAATGTGATGAGAATCTCGCCTTCACAAACCTAGGGGGACATATGTTTAATTATTCCGGCGCCAATGGTTCATATCAACTAACCCGACAAAGAGATGTGATCGTCGGCCAGTTCAGCGGTGCCATCAATGAGCGCATGATAGCCACCTTCGCCACTCAATTAGAAACCCTGGTGAAAGAGCATCAGCTTGAACGTTGGGGTTATATCAGTAATTCCAAGGATGTGCTTGCCGCTACACCCGAGGCACAAGTGCTTATGGTGTCTGTGGCCGAGAAGATGTTTGCCCATGGCTGCCAAGCCGCCGCCTTTGTGATCAACTCTGCTATTGCCATCAATCAGTTAGAACAAATTCGTCGTGCCTTAGGGCGCGCCAATAGCGCCAACGATATCGTCTTTGAAAATTTCGATGACGCCCTTGTCTATATCCAGAATAAGCTAGCTGAAAACTAGCCTCCCGCACGTTTTAGTCGCGTTCAAAGTTTGGGGCGCGACGCCTCAATATATGCTCCATACCCTTGGCCAACAAAGGCAATTTGGTTGACAATCCCTGCCAAGACTCTAAGCTGCGCCTAAATACAGACAATAGCAGGAAGGGTTATGAGCAACACCATTTATCCCATTGGCACACCGGGTGAACCCTGGGGCCCAGAGCACAAGCAGCAATGGCTTGAGGCACAAAAAGTGCACCGCAGTTATCAGGATGAAGTCGTCACCAAGATTCAGGCGCTAAGCGCTCAGTTTGAGATTATCGAATACGGACTGCTTGCTTATCAGCAAGACTACCCCCTCTTTGCCCTTAAGCATAAAAACTGGCAGGCCGGGCGCCCTATTGCCCTGGTTACCGGTGGCGTACATGGTTATGAAACCAGCGGTATTCACGGTGCCCTAGCGTTTGCCGCCGAGCTCACCCCAGCGCATAGCCAAGCCTTCAATATTCTTGTGGTTCCCTGTGTAAGCCCTTGGGGTTATGAAACCATTAACCGCTGGAACCCGGACGCAATCGACCCGAACCGTTCCTTTTATGAAGGCTCGCCTGCCCCCGAAGCTCAGTTGCTGCTCGACTTTATCGCCCCTTTTAGCAGCGATGTGCTGGTACATATAGATCTCCATGAAACCACGGATACGGATAACTCGGAATTCCGCCCGGCCTTGGCGGCAAGAGAAGGCACTACCAATAACAATTGGAATATTCCCGATGGCTTTTATCTGGTGGCCGACACCGAGCGCCCACAGCCGGAATTCCAAAAAGCCATTAACGCCGAGGTGGCAACCGTAACCCATATTGCCGAAGCCGATGTAAACAACCAGTTAATTGGCGTGCCCATTTCCGGGCATGGAGTGATTGAATATGCCGGGCGCAAACTGGGCCTCTGTATGGGCCTGACTTTAGCTCCTTATGTCACCACCACCGAGGTCTATCCGGATAGCCCACGCAGCACACCAGAAAATTGCGTCGCAGCTCAGGTTGCCGCCGTGGTTGGCGCCTTGGATTTTGTTCGCGCTTTATAAGCAGCGCTTAGGATTACAACCCTAGGCAGACACAAATAATAAGACCCAGCGCTAAACTGGGTCTTTTTTATTGCTCGGCTATCTTGCTGAAGCTACTACTTATAAAAACGGGTTTCTTTGCGAATACTCTGCTGCTCGCCTTCGTTTTGCGTTATCACAAAGCTAAAGGGCGTCACCTTACGCTCGAGTAATTCACCATCAATGCGCACCGTAACCGGCACCACTTTTTGCTCACCCGGTTGCAATCTTAATTGCCCGTGCAGCTGCAACTGACCTTGCTCCAAACCCTCAAGACTCAAGGTATATTCCTGAACCTGCTGGGATTTATTGATAATGGAGATACGATACGGGTTTTCCACCTGGCCCTGATAATCAACCCGGGACAACTCTCCCCTGTCGCGCGTGATATAAGCTTCCAGCGCCGTACGGCCATTGAGCCAGATAGCCATCACCACAAACACCAGCACTGTCATCAAGGCATAACCCACCAGCTTTAAGCGCCAAATTGATGTCCGGCCACCGTTTTGCTGATGCTCACTGCGATAGGCGATTAAGCCCTTCGGATAATTAAACTTGTCCATGGTTTGGTCACAGGCATCGATGCACAGACCGCAGTTAATGCACTCATATTGCAAACCATTACGTATATCTATGCCAGCCGGGCATACCTCGACACACAGATTACAGTCGACACAATCTCCCAAGCCCAGTTGTTTCGGGTCGGCCTTGCGCTTTCTTGGCCCTCTGGCTTCACCTCTGTCCTGATCATAGCTCACGACCAAGGTGTCTTTATCAAACATCACGGATTGAAAACGCGAATAGGGGCACATATAGATGCACATCTTTTCCCGCAGCCAACCGGCGTTACCATAGGTGCACAGGGTAAACAGGAAGACCCAGAATAAGGTGATACCACCCCAGCTCAAACCCAACAGGTCGCTATACAGTTCGTGCGCGGGAATAAAGTAACTCATAAAGGTGGTGGCGGTTAAAAACGCCATCAATAACCACACCAGATGCTTGGCCCCCTTACGTGCCAGCTTATCGGCGTTCCAGGGCTGAGCGTCGCGTTTTATCCGTTGGTTGCGGGTGCCCTCAAGGCGGTGCTCAACCCAGGTATACATTAGCATCCACACGGTTTGCGGGCACATATAGCCACACCAGACACGGCCCAGCCAGTTGGTGATAAAAAAGAGCGCAAAGGCTCCCGCCATAAAGAGCCAGGCGACCAGCATAAAGTCTTGCGGGAAAAAGGTGGCGGAAAAGATCCTAAACTGCTGCTGGGCGACATCGAATAACACCGCCTGCTGACCCTGATAACTCACCCAGGGCAGGCCGATAAAGGCCAGCATCAGGCACCAGCTTAAAATACGGCGAATACGCTGAAAGCGCCCCTTTTGCTCACGCACATAAATCGGCCCGGATTGCTTATAGGGCTTAATGATCAGGTCTTCTTCTTTAACATCAAATTTCATATTACTTGCTTTTACTAACTAGGGAACACAGCTCCTTCAGCAAGTGTTGTGCCAGGTTTGAATTTAAATCAACCAATTGTTTTTATTGGTTATTTTAAAAATAAAAAGCAAGTTTGATAACGATATAACGCTGGATCTATCGAAATATCGTTATCTCCATTGACGGAATACTTAGAAAAGGATTGAATTGGTGCGGAACCCTCTTCGCATTGTGCCGAGTTATCATTTCGTTTACTGTATGATTTACTATTACTTTTTATAGTCTTATTAGTTCGTCTATACATGGTTTACCTCCTACCTTACGAGGTAGCGTACCTTGCAAGGTCTCGCTAAAAGCTGTTAGCTGTTAGCTGTTAGCTGTTAGCTGTTAGCTGTTAGCTGTTAGCTGTTAGCTGTTAGCTGTTTTTCGGAGTATGGATGTTCGAATCAATAAAAAGAAAACTGGATGAGCAAAATAAAGATAATGATCCTAAGAATTTGAAGCTCAATGTAGAAACTAGCTAACAAGTTACTAAAAAGGACGCAAAACGCTTGGCTTGTGCTCCTTCGTCGCCAATTTTAGCCAAGCATTTATGCGCCCATTAGTAAGGCGTTATAACCCCTGTAATATCAGTTAAACACCATGACTATTTGCAAAAAATGTAACTCCAAAATATTCCCCAAAGCTATTCGTTCAGGTAAGTCGGTTGCGTACTTTTGTCCTGTTTGTGGTACACAACAAAGGCGATTTGGATTAAACGAACTATATATTTTGATCGTTTTTGTTTTTCATTTATGGGCATTTGCGTTTTTCAATTATCACTTCAATTCAGATAATATAAATTGGTCACCAATGATGTTGGGTTTAGCTGGGGTTTCAGTTTGTGCATTTTTAACTGTATTTTTTAGTTTTTTTAAAATAATTACCAAACGTGGTGGAAACTGGAAAATTATCAATATAATGTCTTTTTCAGTATTTGCAGGGACAATAATTCTTGCAGCATCACAGGTGTGGGGGTTATAACAAGGTAGTTATGGCAATTGGACGAAAAACGCTTGGCTTGCGCCATTCTTCGCTAATTTTCTCCAAGCTCTTATGTGCCCCTTTGGCAGCGTTATGTGACTCTTGAGGTTTGTCTATTGATAATCGCATTTTTTGTTATTTCAATAATTTCAGGTAGTCTCACCTACGCTAAAAAGCCCAAAAAACGTTTGTTGTATTCAGCTTTACTAACTTACTTAATAATGCTGGTATTGTGGGTCGTTGGTATCTTCTATAACAATTTACATGAGCCTGAATTGATCATTGGTTGGTTTTTAGTGTTTAAAGTAGGGTGTGTTTTTGTTTTACCAGCGTCATATTTTGTTGGGTATTTAATACGTTACGTAAAGGGTATCCAGTAAAGTCATATAACAAGGCAAATTAAAAATGTGGACATAAAACAGTTGGCCTTGCTCGTACATCACATCTTTTAACCAACTATTTTTTGCCTCTTATTAAGATGTTAGCAGCGACACTTAAGGCCCCACTATCACACTTCGCCCAACTCACTCTATCCGCGGCAGATCCCAAGCTTCTTCATCTTCGAACGCAAGGTACTTGGCGCCAATGCCAAAACTTCGGCGGCACCGCCACGACCATTAATACGCCCCTGGCATTGGCTTAATACCTCTTCGATATATTGCTTTTCGTGGGCCGCCAAGGTTGGCATGGCATCGTGAGCAGGCTCCCCAACTGCACCGTCCACCATCAAACTGGGTATTTGCAAAATCGGTCCCGGGCTTAAAATAGCGGCGCGCTCCAGAGTATTTTGCAGCTCACGGATATTGCCCGGCCATGAATAACGCTTAAGCATGGCCAAACTTTTCTTGCTGATCCCAGTGAAACTGCGAGTTAACTTCTGCGACAGCTTGGCCAGCAGCTGAGCCACCAGCAGCTCCATATCCTCGATGCGCTCACGCAGCGGCGGCACGGTTAAGGGAAATACATTGAGGCGATAATAGAGATCCATACGAAAGGTGCCCTGCTGCACCATTTGCCATAGATCCCGGTTGGTGGCGGCAATCAGACGAATATCCACCTTGATGGTCTCCTGCCCTCCTAAACGCTCGAATTCCTGCTCCTGCAACACTCGCAACAATTTACCCTGAGCAGACATCGGCAGCTCGGCAATCTCATCAAGAAACAAGGTACCGCCGTCGGCCAGCTCAAAGCGCCCTTTGCGTCTTTGCGCAGCGCCAGTAAAGGCGCCCTTTTCATGGCCAAAAAGCTCGGACTCCAACAGGCTTTCGGCAAACACAGCGCAGTTGACCTTGACCAAGGGAGCATCCCGGCGCCCACTTTGAGCATGGAGGTGGCGCGCCACCAGCTCTTTGCCGGTGCCGTTTTCACCGAGGATCAAAACGCTGGCATCTGTTTGTGCCACCAGCTCAATCTGCTGCATCATGGTGCGAAAAGGCGCCGACTGACCAACCAAGTCGCCGTGCTGCCAATCCGCATTGAGCTCTTCTAACAGATAACGGTTCTCCGCCTGTAACTGCTCGCTTAACTGACTCACCCTTTGCAGCGCTTCACGCAAGGCTTGCTCCGTGCTGCGCTGGGTGGATACGTCACGAAATATCGCCACTGCGCCAATCAGTTGTTGATCCTTATAAATAGGCGTAGAGGTGTATTCAACGGGAAACAGGCTGCCGTCCTTGCGCCAGAATACTTCATTGCTAACTTGGCGAGTTTGTCCATCGAACATGGTGCGATAGATGGGGCATTGATCGGCTGGGTAATCACTGCCGTCTGCATGGCTGTGGTGATGAAACTGGTGGATCTTTTTACCCAGTAGCTCGTCTGCCTGCCAGCCTGTCATGCGCTCTGCGGCGGGGTTAATAAAGACCGCATTGCCACTGAGATCGAAGCCATAAATGCCCTCGCCGGCGGCATCAAGTAATAGACGGGGATCGTGAAGAAAGTGTTTTAATGAAGAGTCCATGGAAAATGTGCCAGCAAGTAACGATATGTCGTCATTTTAGGGCTTGCTCACACATTTTCGCAAGGTTTAAATTAAGTGCATTAGAGCCCGGAAGTCAGGGTGATCACCCCGGGGTTAACCTCTAGCGCCAACTTAAAGCGTGACAGCAAGGCCTGTTTCGGGTCTTGCTTATTCAGGCTATACACAGGATATTGGCTCAGTGCCTGAGTCAATAACTGCTGCACCTGCTCAGACAGGGGCGCCAACTTACCGCGGTAACCCATGGCATCTATATCCGCATTAAGGATTTTAAAATCCTGCAAATAGATGGCATCCTGCTTAGCGTTAAAATACGGCGCAGCGGCAATGTTTAAGCGCACTCGCACCGGCACCTTTAGCGCCAAAGCCTGCATCATCACAGTATTATCCAGCGCCAGCTCAATGCCATTAGGGCTATGTTCAGGGCCGATTTGCACACCAATATCGTTCACCGTCAGCTCCATGGGCACGCCCATTACCGTGGCATTGGCGCCATAACGGTCGCTTTGTTGTAACAAGCTCTGCTCAAGCTCGCCGCTCGTTAAAGAAAATACACTCAAGGGTGCATGACCGGCGCAGCCGCTTAACAAAGCGACACCAGCCAATACCAGACCCACTAACCATTGCTTCATACTGATACCATCTTATCTAAAACTACAACCAGGCGCTCAATCTCGGCTTGCGCACCCTGACAAATACCCTGCTCGTTAACGCCCACGCCAGCTAACCAAGCAAGTAACAACTCCTCGCTGGTGTGCTCAACGCCGTGGTGCTTATTATCAAGCATGCTCACCTGCTCTTGCATACGCTGCGTAGAAAGCGACTCTGGGCTGGCCAGATTATTGGTGATCTCCAGGCGTAGCACCAACTGCTCAGGGGTTAAATCCACGCGGGTGCCACTTAACCAATCTGCAGGCACAGCCTGTTGCTCGGCCAAAGCGGTACGCAGCTCCTTGAAGTGACGAGTTTGCAACGCCTGCTCTTTGGCATTTAACGCCGCCTCAATTCGAGCCGCAAGTTGCTGCCGTTGGCCTTGCAGTTCGCGCACCAATTGCAGCTGCTGCACATCATTGAGCAAGTGTTGTAAATCCGCATTGCTTTGCGCCTGCGCCAGTTGTTGCTCAAGGGCTTCAAGGGCACTCACCTGCTCCGCCTTCTGCTCAGCATGGGCTTGTTGCTGCTGTGCCTTAGCGGCATCGCGCTGGCTGAAAATACCGTCATTTACACGACGAAACGCCTGCCACAACTTACGCTCTTTAGCGTTACCGGCAAAACCAATTTGTTGCCATTGCTGTTGTAGCTCTTTTAGCTTGTTGGTGGCTGCAAACACATCACTGGTGTCCAAAGCTTCCGCCTGCTGCAAAAGCGCTTCTTTGGCATGAGCATTGTCTTGATAGAATTTGGCCACACGCTCGGCCATATCCCCTTGCGCATTGCAAAATGCCTTACTCAATTTATGATAAAGCTTACTTTCTATGTGCTTGGCGGCGCGCCATTGTTTTAATAGCGCGTTGAACTGGTGTTCCAGCTCACGCGTCTCAAGCTCGGCGGCACGCTCACTCAGGCTTTGCATCTGTGCGATTAACTGTTCGCGCTCGGCCATGGCCTGCTCTTTAAGCGCTTGTTGCTCGGCAAAATACTCGCGACAAGGGGCAAAGGCCGCCTCGATCGCCCGCTCAAACGCCTCTTTCGCCTGCTGCGCCACCTCTGGGCCCAGCAACTGCCAGCTTTTACGCAAACGCTTTACCTGAGCTAAACGCTCGTTGGCATCATCGCAGTCACCCTGTGCCAGCTCTTTCGCCGCTTCAAGTAACTGCTCCTGCTGCGCTTCACCGGCATACTGGTGCCAGTCTTTGGCATCATCCAGGGTTTTGGCAAGGCTTTCGTATTCGCGGCTCAGATCATTTTGAAAATGTACTGCCAATTGCGCATATGCTTCTTGCAGACCATTAAACACGCCAAAGGCAACGCGGTAACGGCCTTGATTAATAAGGCGGCGAATATCTCGCGCCTTTTTACGCGCCACGCTCTGCAGTTGCTTTTGCTCCTGAATCAGGGGGTCATTCTGGCTCTGCCAGTGCTTTTTGGCCTGATTAAATTGTTGTTGCCAAAGCGCCGCCAGCTCTTTGGGAAGCGCCTTAATGGCTTGTTGCAGTTGCGCGCGTTGCTCGGCTTCAGCGCTAAGCGCCGCGTCAAGCTCGCTGATATCAGCGGGGACGCTTAAGTTCCCGTAAGCGGCCAGCTGCTCACGCAGGGCATCCACGTCTTGCTCATAGGCCGCCAGCTGCTCGACCTGCTTAAACAGACGCTCTAGCTCTTGCTGCTGACTTTGCAGCTCACTACCTGCCTGCAGGTCTTGGCTTTGCAACATGTCCTTGGCCTGCGCTACTTTCGCATAAAGCCAGTCGGTTTGAATTTGCTCATTACCATCGAAACGCAGGGCCATGGCATTGCTGATCTCTTCCGCCAAGGCACTGAGATTAGCCAGCGCCAAAACGCTGCGCTGCTTGGCTAGTTGCTGCGCTTGCTCTTGCTCATACGCGACCTTTAGTTTGTCGCTGTGCGCGCTGAGTTTGGCCGCCAGCTGCGTATACTTGCTTTGTGTTTGCGCGCGCAGCTCTTCGTCCAGCCACTCTAGCTCTAACTGCTGGAATTGCTTTTCCAGCTGCAGAAACTGGCTGTTAACCAGCTGATAATCGGTTTTTTCACGCAAGGCATTGAGCTTGGCTAGAATCAGCTTAACTTGCTCTGCCACCTCTAGCGGCATCTGCTCTTGGCGTTGCTGCTCGTCAATTACCTTTTGCAGCTTGTCCTTGGCCTCGCCCTTGGCGACCTTAAGCAGTTTTTCGGTTAGCTGTAATTTCAGCACCAGCTCACACAATTGCAGTTGCAATGCATCGTCGGCGCTGCGAAATACCTGCTCCAGCAAAGGTGCTTTATTTAAACGGGTTAACAGTTTAATTTTGACGGCCGCGGTTTTTTCTTGCAGCGCCAGTTGCTCCAAGGTTTTATCGGCGGCAAAGCGATCGATATAACGCTCTTTGTCGCTATCGCTCAGGGCGTCTGGGCTGGCCAAAATGGCTTCGGCCACTTTTTGGTTAGCAAGACGTTTGATGCTCGGCTCACCGTCCTGTTGGCACGCCTGCCACCAAAGACCCACATCGTTAAGCTTTTTCAGCGCCGCGGTACGCACATTGGCACTGGGATCTTCACAGGCCAAGGTTGTGATTATGTGTGCATCCTGTTGTTTGTCCAGCTGGGCTAATGCGCCGAGTCGGGTGGTTTCTTTTGGATGCTTCCACTTGGGTTGGAATAACTGTTTAAAGATCATTTTCACTGAACCTGGCTATTTCGTTTTCGGCCTTAAATTGCTGCTTTAATTCTTTTTTCGACTTTTGCACCAACTGGCCGTCGGCGCCAACGGTAAATTGTTCGTCGCTTTTGAGCACCTTGGCTTGATAGAGCATAACCAGTTGCACGGTTTGCTCTTTTTGTTGTTCGCTTAAAGGGTTACCGTCTGGCCACTTGCCGGTGGCGGCGCCATATTGCAAACGTTCGTAAACTTCAGGGGTAATAGACTGAACTAACTGGTCAATATTCATAATTTTTTTCTTTTCAAAAGCACGAGACGAACACGATTAACTAGATACCAAACAACCCCTATGGCGATTGCCACATAACAGGTGGTTTGCTGCCAAGAGCCCGGCACAGGATGATGCCAGTAAAGCACGAAAAAGCCACCGAGGAAGAGAATTAAGGCGATAAAAGACTGGTTCATCAGCGACTGCTGCTTTTGCGTTTTAGAACGCGCCGCCATACGGTTTTTGGTCTCGGCATCCATTTCGCCAAAAACGGCATTGCAATGGGGACAGGCTTGATGTTTGTCGGATATCGACTTTTGACATTGCGGACATGAAATTATTGCCATGCTTACTCCTAGGTGCAATTAGGTGCCAATACACGCGCCAATAAAAAAGGCGCCACTTGGCGCCTCATTGTACTGGTTTTATTTGTCGATGTCTTTTTTGAATTTAAGCCAATCGCTGAGATTCAAAAATGGCTCTGAGCTCGCCCTTTCCATCAACAAAGCGACCTTTCTTACTGGGCATCTTTCGATTGCTTGGTCGATTGCTTGGCAAGACGCTCTTCCCAGAAAGTCGCATTTTTAATGCCAAGTTTAACCGGATCAAAGGTGATCTTGCCGCCTGCTTTTTTCTGGTCTTCATAATCGCGTAAACACATTAGAGCCGGTTTAGCGACAAAGAGAATCGCCAAGATACCAACAATGTTGATCCACGCCATTAGGCCAACACCAATGTCACCGATATTCCAGATATAACCAGAGCTGTTAACCATGCCGTATGAAACCATAAACATGATCACCAGCTTCACCAGCACCAGCGGGATACCGCCTTTGACATAACGATTTAAGTAGGCAACGTTGGTTTCGGCAATGTAGAAGTACGCCAGTATTGTAGTAAACGCAAAGAAGAACAAAGCGATACCAACAAAGGCATGACCAAAGTCACCAAAGACATTAAACAAGGCCATTTGGGTAAAGGCTGCAGAGCCAATCTCAGTTGCTGCATCAACGTTTTGGACAATAAACTGGCCCGCTGGCAAGTCGCCTACCACATTGTATTGCTTGGTAATAAGGATCATTAACGCGGTCGCCGTACAAACGAACAGCGTATCTACATAGACCGAAAACGCTTGTACCAGACCTTGCTGCGCCGGATGGTCAACTTCAGCCGCAGCGGCTGCATGCGGGCCCGTACCCTGACCGGCTTCATTCGAATAAATACCACGTTTTACACCCCAGCCGATGGCCGCACCGAAACCGGCTTGGGCGGTAAAGGCATCGGAGATGATCAGCGAGAAGATTCCAGGCACTTTATCCAGGTTTAGAAATACCACGATTAAAGCCAGAACTATGTAACCCAAGGCCATAAATGGCACGACAAATTGGGTAAAGTGGGCGATGCGTTTAATACCACCAAAGATAATAAAGGCCAGAACAATCAGAATAACAGCCAAAGCTACCAGCTTATAGGTGCCTACCTCGCCAAAGCCAGTCGCTACCATCTCACCGTTACCAAATACCTGGGTAAAGGCGTTACCTACCGCATTGGCCTGCACGCCGGGTAAAAAGACACCACAGGCAACGATGGCCGATACGGCAAATAAAATGGCCAACCATTTTTGCTGCAAGCAACGGTCAAAATAGTAAGCCGGGCCACCGCGATATTGACCATCTTCTTCTGTTTTATAAATTTGCCCCAGAGTAGACTCAGCATACGCAGTACTGGCACCCAAAAATGCCACTATCCACATCCAGAAAATAGCACCCGGACCACCAAAGCCTATGGCAGCAGCAACGCCGGCGATATTACCTACACCTACGCGACCTGATAAGGAAACGGCCAAGGCCTGAAAAGATGAGATGCCTCGGCTCGATTCATTCGAGCTCAGCAGCAATTTACACATTTCTTTGAAATGCCTAACCTGGGCGAAACGGGTTAATACGGAATAAAATAAACCTGCACCTAGACAGAGATAAATGAGTGCACTACTCCACACAATGTCATTAACGGCGCTTACAAAAGCTTCCATAGATATCCTCTATAATTATATTTCTTATTCTTAGTTACGATACTCTGCGTTAGCTACTGAGAATGCGCGACATAAGGCAGTGAGAATTAGCAAGCATACTTACCTCACTCTTCAACCTTTGGAATATTAACTTATACTGCCTAAGTTTGTTAACACTTAATTTTCAATCCGTTCGACCTATGGGCTCGAGTAGAGCTTATCCCGTAAGTAAATCTTGTTTCATTTTAATGCGTTAAACTTTTAGCTGGGTTTATCCCGGCTAAATTGAAAGCAATAAAAAAGGCATGGTTCGTTAACCAACCCATGCCTTTATCGCTTTAAACTCAATGATGGGCACAGCAATAGCCAATGCCCGAGTTAAAGCCTGTTATCTCAACTTATCAACCACAGCAACGATGGCGCTGAGGGTATCCTGACCGAATTGGTAAGAGCGACGGTCTGACCAACCATAATCCAAGTCTGGCAGGTTGTTATTGTCTTTAAACGGCATTTCTACCGTGTAAGCCAAGGCCTTAAACTCTTCGGCAACCGCACTGGATGCCACGGTCAAGTTGGCCTCGCCCGGTGCATCCTTATCGTAACCAACCTCATCCTGGAACTCCGGCGTGATGGTTAATAGCGCTTGCTTAAAGGTATTTTCTAACTCTTCCAGGCGTGCGTCATAGCTTGGGATCCCCTCACTACCAGCGACAAAGTTATAAGGGATAGACTCATCACCGTGAATATCCAGGTGCATATCCAGACCCACTTCGCGCATCTTGTTAAGCACCAAGAAGACTTCCGGGCTCTTTTCCATGCTTGGTGTGGCCCACTCTCGGTTAAGGTTTACACCGGCGGCGTTGGTACGCAAATGACCACGAACGCTGCCGTCCGGGTTCATGTTCGGCACTACGTAGAATACGGCTTTGCACAGCAGTGCAGCAGCATGGGGGTCTTCGTCGTCCAGTAGCTTGTGCAGCAAACCTTCAACGAACCACTCGGCCATGGTTTCACCCGGGTGCTGACGCGCAGTGATCCAGATATTTTTCTTCTCAGCGCTCGGCTCACCAATACGCAAAACCGTCATATCGCGACCATCCAGTGTTAGGCCTAGGTTTTGCGCTTCACAAATGGCGTGGCTTTGTGCCCAGTAAATCAGGTCCAGGTGACGATCGTAGCTGTACGGTGCAAAGTAGGCGAAGAACATCTGTGAGCATTCCGGCTCAACGTCGATAACCAGGGTGCCGTCTTCATAACGGGTAGGAACGCGGAACCAGGTTTGACGATCATAAGAAGCAACCGCCTGGTAATCGTCCCAACCTTCCGGATAGGCCGACTGCGCCAGATTGTTGATCTGCAAACGGTGCTCTACAAATGGCGTGGTTTCTAGGCGAAAATGAAACCACTGATAAAAATCAGACTGGTTGTCCTTATTGATCTCTAGCTGGATATTCATCGGGTTTTCACAAGCGATAACCTGGATATTACCACTGTCGAAATTACTGGTGATCTTCATTGCTGATCCTTATTGTTAATGAGATAACCTGGCCCTTCCCTAGTAATAGGTCGGTAAAGCCAGTTTTAGCAATAAAAAAGCCGACACTCGGTGCCGGCTAGTCTTGTTCTATACGCTTATTAGCGTGGCAAGCTTGGGTGAGTAACCTCAGCCATGTCTTGCATACAACGTACAACCTGACAGCTGTAGCCGAACTCGTTATCGTACCAAACGTAAAGTACTACGCGGTCACCGTCAACAATCGTTGCTTTTGAGTCAACCACACCGGCGTAACGGCTGCCTACAAGGTCAGTCGATACGATTTCAGTCGATGCTGTGTAGTCGATTTGGTCACGAAGGTCTGAGTAAAGCGCCGTGTCACGTAGGAAGGCATTTAGCTCTTCTACGTTCGTTGCAGTCTCAAGGTTCAGGTTCAAAATAGCCATTGAAACGTTAGGCGTAGGTACGCGGATAGCGTTACCAGTTAGCTTGCCTTCAAGCTCAGGAAGCGCTTTAGATACCGCTTTAGCTGCACCAGTAGAGGTGATAACCATGTTCAATGCTGCAGCACGACCACGACGCTCGGCCGAGTGGTAGTTGTCGATAAGGTTCTGGTCGTTGGTGTACGAGTGTACAGTTTCAACGTGACCATTCTTGATACCGAACTTGTCGTTAAGAGCTTTCAAAGTAGGTGTGATGGCGTTAGTTGTACAGCTTGCTGCACACACGATCTTGTCTTCTGCTTTGATATCACTGTTATTAACACCGTATACGATGTTCTTGATATTGCCTTTAGCAGGAGCGGTAAGTAGTACTTTCGCCGCGCCTTTGGCTTCAAGGTGCTGACCTAGGCCCGCTTCGTCTTTCCAGATACCTGTGTTATCAACAACGAGTGCGTCTTTGATACCGTAAGCCGTGTAATCAACTTCGCTTGGTGAGTTCGCGTAGATCACCTGAATGTAGCTGCCGTTTGCTTTAATAGCATTACGCTCATGATCAACAGTGATTGAACCGTTGAAAGGACCGTGGATTGAATCACGACGCAACAGGCTGGCACGCTTTTCAAGGTCACCGTCTTTACCGCCACGAACAACGATGGCACGAAGGCGAAGATCAGCATAAGGACCTGATTTTTCGATAAGTAGACGAGCTAGTAGACGACCGATACGACCGAAACCGTATAGTACTACGTCGCGCGGCTCTTTCGCTGCACCGGCGTTAACGATTTCAGCTAGTTCATCGTTTAGGTATTCTTCAACAGAGCGACCATTGGCTGCATCTTTGTATAGGTAGTTGTAGGCTAACTTACCGATATCGATACGAGCAGAGTTTAACTCCATTTTGCTAATGGCTTCTAGGAATGGGAAGCTTTCACGTAAACGCAGTTTTGAATCTTCAAATTGAGCGACGGTTTTGTGCGCTTTGATGATATCGATGGTGCTGGCACTTACTAGCGGACGGCCATATACAGCAATTTCGATACCACGGTTGCGGTACAGTTTACCAATAATAGGTTGCATACTTTCAGCGAAGTCTTGGCGTTCCTGCCAGCTGTTTAAGTATTCTTGCTCGTGAGATAAGGTCATTGTTTCTGCCTTTGAAATTTGATTTGAACGGATATCAACCCCAGCACTTAATTGTTCCGACCACAAAGTGAGAGCGTGATCAAGGACAATATGCCTGTTGCCGGGCGCCCATATTCTAATGCAAAGTGGCGACAATAACCACCTCTAGTTATTGTTAACTCATTAGCCCAATAAGAGACGGTGAAAAATTAAAGGATTGGGGTAAGAAATAGCGGCGTTCAAAAACACAGTGCCGGACAGGGGCACTTAAATAAATGGGCAGGCAAGGAATAGCGGCCAATTTCAGGCATTAAAAAAGCAGCCCTAAGGCTGCTTTTTATGATTAAGACTCAAGCTTACTGGTACCGACTTCAACACGGGTTTTCAGTTTTTGCCCAGGCCTAAAGGTAACCACACGGCGCGCCGAAATAGGAATATCCTCTCCGGTTTTTGGGTTACGACCCGGTCGCTCTTTCTTATCGCGAAGATCAAAATTGCCAAAGCCAGAAAGCTTGATCTGCTCCCCATTCTCTAAAGCTGAGCGGATTTCTTCAAAAAACGCTTCAACTAGTTCTTTGGCATCCTTTTTATTGATCCCCAACTTCTCAAATAGGTGTTCAGCTATGTCGGCTTTGGTAAGCGCCATATCTAGTCCCTCAACGATGCATTAAACTCTTTAGCCAAAGTGGCTACGACGTTGTCGACAACTTGGTTGATATCCTTCTCTTCGAGCGTTCTATCAACCGCCTGCAGTGTCAGAGCAATTGCCAAACTCTTATAATCTGGCTCTATACCTTTGCCCTTATACACATCGAATAAGTTTAGGTCAACCAATTGATTTCCGCCAACTTTTTCTATCGCGGCCAAAACATCACCGGCATTTACTTCGTCTTTGACTAAAATCGCGATATCGCGGCGGTTCGATGGGAACTTTGAAATAGCCTTTGCCTGTGGCAACACGCGGTTGTTAAGCGCGGCAATTTCAATTTCAAACACAAATGCGGTGCCGTTAATGCCCAATTGCTTATGCAATTGTGGGTGTAAAGCGCCAATAAAGCCAACCTTTACGCCATCGGCATAAATGGCCGCGCTTTGACCTGGGTGCAAACCATCACAGGCCTCGGCTTTAAAGCTAAAGCGTGCACTGGTATTGCACAGTGCCAATAAGGCCTCTACATCGCCTTTGACATCGAAGAAATCCGCCGCACGGCTATCAAGATTCCAATGTTCACCATAACAACTGCCGGCAACCACGCCGCCAATTACAGCCTGCTGCAGCACGCCGTTTTCGGCGTTTTCATCGGCAATAAACTTCAGTCCTTGCTCGAAGAAGCGAATACGTGGCTGTTGGCGATTCTGGTTATACACCAAAGTATTAAGTAGGCCAGGCATTAAAGACTTACGCATCACCGACATTTCGATAGAGATAGGATGCGGTAATACCAGGCTGTTTTCTTCACCGTGAATGGCATTTTGCACCTTAGGATCAACGAAGCTATAGGTAATTGCTTCTTGATAGCCACGGGTTACCAGGGTGTCGCGCATACGCTTGATGGCTACATCCGCTTCGTTATGACGGGTCATATTCAACTTGGCTAATGGCGCCTCGTTAGGAATATTGTTGTAACCGAATACGCGTGCCACTTCTTCGATTAGATCCTCTTCGATGCGAATATCAAAACGGTAGCTAGGCACATCCGCCTGCCAAGTGTTGTTATCGAACTGCACATCCAGACCTAGGCGGCGCAAGATATTGGTAACAGTTTCATCATCGATATGATAACCAATGACGCGGTCTAGACGCTCGCGACGAAGTGTTACCGCCGTTACCTTAGGCAATTGCTCAGGGGCAACCGCTTCAACGATTGGGCCAGCCTGACCGCCAACGATTTCAAGCAGCAATGCAGTAGCACGCTCCATGGCATCGCGCTGCAGGGCGAAATCTACACCACGCTCATAGCGGTGTGAGGCATCCGTATGCAAACCATAGCTGCGTGCTTGACCGGCAATCGCAACTGGGTTGAAGAAAGCACTTTCAAGCAGGATGTCTGAGGTCTTTTCGGTTACACCCGAGTGCTCACCGCCAAAGATACCGGCCATGGCCAGGGCTTTGTTATGATCGGCGATCACTAGAGTCGATTCGTTTAATTTCGCCGTGTTGCCGTCAAGCAATACCAGCTCTTCACCGGCGTTGGCGCTACGTACCTTAATACCACCTTCGATGGCATTAAGATCAAAGGCGTGCATAGGGTGACCTAGCTCAATCAACACATAGTTGGTCACATCTACGACCGGGTCGATTGAACGAATGCCACTGCGACGCAGTTTTTCAACCATCCACAGTGGTGTTTGCGCATCCAGGTTAATGCCCTTTAGCACGCGACCAAGATAACGCGGACATGCTTCTTCATTCACCAGCTCGATGCTGATCTTATCGTCGATTGTTGGTTCAACCGCAGGAATTTCAAGCTCTTTAACGTCTAGGTTGTTCAGTACACCCACTTCACGAGCCAGGCCTTTAATACCTAAACAGTCGCTGCGGTTTGGCGTTAAATCAACGTCGATAATCTTGTCGTCGAGAGCAAGATATTCACGTAGGTCCTGACCGATAGGCGCATCAAGAGGCAATTCCATGATGCCGTCGCCTTCTTCGCTGATACCTAGCTCAACAAACGCACATAACATGCCGTGTGAAGGCTGGCCACGTAGCTTGGCTTTTTTGATTTTAAAGTCACCCGGAAGAACCGCACCCACTTTCGCTACGGCCACTTTTAGGCCTTGGCGACAGTTTGGCGCGCCACAGACGATATCGAGTAGCTCGTCTTCGCCCACGTTAACCTTGGTCACACGCAGTTTATCTGCATCCGGGTGTTGGCCACATTCAACCACTTCACCTACAACTACACCTTCAAATTGACCCGCAGCGGCATCAACACCGTCTACCTCAAGGCCAGCCATAGAAAGTTGCTCTGCCAGTTCATTCGCGTCGATGGCCGGGTTAACCCATTCGCGTAACCACTTTTCACTGAATTTCATTTATCACGACCTCTTAACGGAACTGGTTTAGGAATTTCATATCATTTTCGAAGAAAGCGCGTAGGTCGTTAACGCCATAGCGCAGCATGGTCAGGCGCTCTACACCCATACCAAAGGCAAAGCCAGTGTATTTTTCAGGGTCGATGTTTACCGCACGTAATACGTTCGGGTGCACCATGCCACAGCCTAATACCTCAAGCCATTTACCGTCTTTACCCTTTACATCCACTTCCGCCGAAGGCTCGGTAAATGGGAAATATGACGGACGGAAACGGATTTCCATGTCTTCTTCAAAGAAGTTACGCAGGAAGTCGTGCAGAATACCTTTAAGCTCAGTGAAGCTGACGTCCGTATCTACCATCAAGCCTTCAACCTGGTGGAACATAGGCGTATGAGTTTGGTCGTAGTCGTTACGGTATACGCGGCCAGGCGAGATAATACGCAGCGGCGGTTGCTCGGTTTCCATGGTACGAATTTGCACGCCACTGGTCTGGGTGCGCAATACCAACTTAGGATTGAAGTAAAAGGTATCGTGATCCGCACGGGCCGGGTGATGTGCCGGAATATTCAGGGCATCGAAGTTGTGGAAATCATCTTCTACCTCAGGGCCCGACTTAACGGCAAAGCCAAGCTCGCCGAAGAAGGATTCAATACGCTCTATGGTGCGCGTAACCGGGTGCACACCGCCTGAGGCCATATTGCGACCCGGCAAGGTGACATCAATTGTTTCAGCGGCAAGTTTAGCTTCTAACGCAGCAGCACTCAGTGCTTCACGTTTAACATTGATTGCTTCAGTAACTTCTTGTTTTGCTTGGTTAATTACTTGGCCTGCGCTCTTACGCTCTTCTGGCGCCATTTGCCCAAGTGTTTTAAGTAGCCCGGTTATTTCACCTTTCTTACCAAGGTAGTTTACGCGCACATCTTCTAGGTGCGCGATTTCGCTGGCTGTTTCAACCGCCTTTAAGGCGTCAGCCAAAATCGCTTCTAAGTTCATCGGATACCTGACTAGGGTGATAATTTAAAGTGTTTATTTAGCCACTTATGATAACGAAAGGGCCGCATTGATTCTAGCCCCGCGCGCCTGTTTCTACAGCTTTAGTGTGGCTTTTATAAAAGGAATGGTGAGCTTGCGTTGTGCCGCCATGGATGCATGATCCAAAGTATCAAGTACATCGAGTAAAGCACGCATATCACGACTAAGACGCGTCAGTAAAAAACGCGCACATTCATCGGATAGCTCCAGGCCGCGCATCTTGGCGCGGTTGGTCAGTGCCTGCGCCTTATCATCATCGCTCATGGAGCGAATTTGTAAGGTGGTGCCCCACTTGAGCCGCGACTCGAGATCAGGCAGATCCAAATGCAACATATCAGGCAGCAAGTCGGCGGAGATAAGCAAGAGCTTACCCGGCTCGTTAAAGCGGTTAAAGAAGTTAAAAAGCGCTTTTTCCCAGGCTTCATCCCCGGCAATAAGATGTAAATCATCGATACAGACCACATCGAGGGCATCCACCCCTTCAAGCACTTGCGGGCCGTAATGCTGCACTTCGCTCAGTGATAACAACATACTGGAAAGACCTAGCTCCTGGGCATGAACACAGGTTGCATAAAGCAAATGCGATTTTCCGGAATCACCTAAACCGCATAAATAGGTATATTGAAACTGCTCGTTCAACTGATTAAATGACGAGCGCAGATGACTAACCTCTAAGGAATCCTCACCGCCAAAATAACTGGCATAGGTTTCGTCATCCGGCAAGGTCACCGGCAGTGCTAATTGCGAGCTAAGCATCATAGATTACTGCCACGCATACTCGAGCGCATCATTACTATTGGAGTAGTAAAACTTCTGCGGATCACGATAGTCGCTAAAGTAAGAATCCAGGGTTAACGCTTTCTTGAGATCTTCCACACCACCTGTGTGGCTAATACGGATCTCAACCAGCTCCTGACTGATGTGCGTCACCGCCGCATCGGTCACTACACTTAAGCTTTTTAAACGGCGCACGGCATATTCAATATCGACAAAATTCTGAGTGTTATATAGCTTTAGGGTTTGCTGTTGCGCTTCATAGCTGGAGCTAGCATCAATTGCATATTCGCTCGCCAAAGCGCTGGCTAAGGCATCAATCATATCGCCCACAACCTCTTGTTGTTCTCCCTGATGCTTTACTCCTTCAAACTGATCTTCATTGGTAAAACGCCACTCCAAGGCCCAGCCGTCGGTGTTTTCATCTTTATAAAGACGCGCAGATACAACCCGCTCAGCCATATAGCGCTCAGAGGCAATATCCAGAGAGTCACTGAAGTTACCCCAAACATCGGCCACGGTCACATGTTGGTGATCCTCTAAATCAAATAACGGCGTTACCACGGGGACACCACGACGGGATGCTCGCTCGGCAATTTGCTCTTGAATTTGCGGGTAAGAGTCGGCGGTCATCAGTTCACGACGCCAACCATCTTCTATGGCTAACCAGATAGCTACCAAGGGACGACGATTGCCCCATAAGGGAAGGCCTGCGTCACGCACCAAGGCGTTAACCTTGTTGCCATCAAATTCTACCTGTAAATAAGATTCACCCTTATTATCCGCGTACTCATATTTAGTCATGTAACTAGCGATATCGGGCAAGGCAGCACGCACCTTAGAGTTTTCGGCCGCATTGGCGTCACCTGTCACTTTAACAAGGACATTAAGCAGCGCATTTTGGCTCGCGGTAGCTCGGCTAGTTCGGGTTTTATCTTCGACCGGCTGGCGATATTGGTATAAGTCTTTTACTTCAATTGCCTGTAGCGGCAAAGCGCCAAAAGCTATAACTAGCAGTAATAAATTACGGATCACGTCGTCTTAAACCTTAGTGTGAATGCCCTGATCCTAAAACAAAGCCAGTGACAAAGCAAAGGGTTAGCCAAGATTAGTTAACTAGCTGAATCCCTGGTTAATTAGCTGCTCACAGGCGGCTAATTTTGGTGCAATTGCTCCCCTACTTTTTTCTGAATTTTTGAGTAAGGAACTAATGAAGCGACTTAATGAGTTTACCCCAGCAAAACAATAAACGCTGTGTAAAACCTAAAATTCAGAAAGCAAAAAGGCTGCTGTATTGCTGCCATCGAATCTATTGGAATAAAAAGCATAAACGCCAGAAAGCAAAAAACCCGCTGCATTGCTGCAACGGGTTTCTTTAATTAGGCGACGAGTGACCGACGATTAAGTATCGTCGCAGCACGAGGAGGTGAAGTCATGGATGACCGATGTAACCAAGCTACAGGGAAGTATTGTTAAAACAGCTCTGTTTACCAGCCTTCTGTGATCAACATCCAAGCGGGTTTAATATTCTGCTTTT
>NZ_PQCE01000052.1:0-278 GCF_002964725.1 Pseudoalteromonas sp. T1lg76 | reverse complement strand
GTTTGCGTCATCTAGCGAACTAGAATCTGCTGTTAGAACTCAATCTGTACGAGTGCCCACACAGATGATTGCTTCATATTTTTAAAGAACGTTTCGAGTTGCTTTCGCGTCTCGAGGGCTGTGCATTCTACTCAACCCTGATTTGTTGTCAACACTTAATTTTGAGAAAGTTTAAAGTTTCTAAACTTAAGTTTTATTTGACTCCCTGAGCCGCTAGCGCCTCGCTATGCGTTGCTGCCTGCCGTCTCAGTGGGGTCGCATTATAGGGAGATTCGATT
>NZ_PQCE01000051.1:0-14578 GCF_002964725.1 Pseudoalteromonas sp. T1lg76 | reverse complement strand
TTGACTCCCTGAGCCGCTAGCGCCTCGCTATGCGTTGCTGCCTGCCGTCTCAGTGGGGTCGCATTATAGGGAGATTCGATTTCGACGCAACCCCTTTTTTAAAGAAAATTGCCAAAAATGGATCGTTTGCGCAAAAAAGAAACTAAAACCGATGTATTTAACAGTTAAAGATCTGTTTTAGATCTATTTGGTTACATTTAGCTTGTTTTATATAGAGAAAGGAGTAGCCAAATAGCTATATATAGAAGAGGGAAACGTTTTATTTTGGCCATATAAAGAAAAAGCCGAGCATAAGCTCGGCTTTTTGTGTCTTTTTAAGACTTACTCTGCAGACTGCGCGTCTTCTTGAACTTCTTCAGTCGCAACTGGGCGATCTACTAGTTCAATGTAAGCCATTGGTGCATTGTCGCCAGCACGGAAACCACACTTCAAAATACGAGTGTAGCCACCAGGACGGCTTTCGTAGCGAGGACCAATCTCGCTGAACAACTTACCAACAACTTCTTTATCACGCGTGCGAGCAAACGCTAAACGGCGGTTTGCAACGCTATCAGTCTTAGCCAGTGTGATTAAAGGTTCAATTACACGGCGCAGCTCTTTCGCTTTAGGCAATGTTGTTTTGATGATTTCGTGCTTCACCAAAGAACCAGCCATATTGCTGAACATCGCTTTGCGATGGCTGCTGTTACGGTTTAATTGACGACCACTCTTACGATGGCGCATGACCCTATCCTTCTAACTAAACTAAATATAGTGATCTAGATTACTCAGCTAGGCTTGCTGGCGGCCAGTTTTCTAGGCGCATGCCCAGAGAAAGACCACGTGATGCAAGCACGTCTTTGATCTCAGTTAGAGACTTCTTACCTAAGTTAGGTGTCTTAAGAAGCTCAACTTCGGTACGCTGTACTAAATCACCGATATATTGAATTTGCTCGGCTTTCAAGCAGTTTGCTGAACGAACTGTTAGTTCAAGATCATCAACTGGACGAAGCAGAATAGGATCGAATTCTGGCTTCTCTTCTTTCTCTTCTGGCTCAGAAACATCACGTAAGTCTACGAATGCTTCTAATTGCTCAGCAAGAATAGTTGACGCACGGCGGATCGCTTCTTCAGGATCTAAAGTGCCGTTCGTTTCCATATCAATGATTAGCTTGTCTAAGTCAGTACGTTGTTCAACACGTGCTGATTCAACCGAGTACGCAATACGCTCAACCGGACTGAATGATGCATCAAGCAACAGACGGCCGATTGGACGCTCATCGTCTTCAGAGGATACGCGGCTAGACGCTGGTACATAACCACGACCACGCTCAACACGAATACGCATGCTGATCTCGCTGTTATTTGTCGTTAGGTGACAAATTACGTGATCAGGGTTAGCGATTGTTACGTCGCCATCGTGCTGAATATCTGCCGCAGTCACAGGGCCTACACCAGATTTAGTCAGGGTCAGAAAAACTTCATCTTTGCCTTCGATATTTACCGCCAACCCTTTCAGGTTTAGCAGGATTTCAATGATGTCTTCTTGTACGCCTTCTTTCGCGCTGTACTCATGTAAAACGCCATCAATTTCTACCTCGGTAACTGCACATCCAGGCATAGATGACAACAGAATACGACGTAGTGCGTTTCCTAGAGTGTGACCAAAACCACGCTCAAGCGGCTCAAGAACCACTTTTGAACGAGTCGGGTTGATAGCGTCGATATCGACTAACCTTGGTTTTAGGAATTCGGTTACAGAACCCTGCATTTTATCCTCTCTTAACTCTTAACTTTACTTCGAGTAAAGTTCGACGATTAGTTGTTCGTTAATGTCCGCAGACAGATCAGAACGCTCAGGTAGGCGCTTGAAAGTACCTTCCATTTTCTTACCGTCAACTTCAACCCAAGTTGGCTTTTCACGTTGCTCAGCCAATTCTAGAGCTGCTACGATACGCGCTTGTTTCTTAGACTTCTCACGGATTTCTACCTGATCTTCAGGAGAAACGTTGAAAGAAGGAATGTTAACAACACGACCATTAACCATAACCGCTTTGTGGCTTACTAGCTGACGTGCTTCAGCACGTGTGCTTGCAAAACCCATGCGATATACAACATTGTCTAGACGTTGCTCTAGAAGCTGAAGTAGGTTTTCACCTGTGTTGCCTTTAAGGCGAGCAGCTTCTTTGTAGTAGTTACGGAATTGCTTCTCAAGGATGCCGTACATACGACGAACCTTTTGCTTTTCACGTAGCTGTAGACCGTAGTCAGATAGACGACCTTTACGGGCGCCGTGCTGACCAGGTGCGTTCTCTAGCTTACACTTAGAGTCGATAGCTCGTACGCCGCTCTTAAGGAACAGGTCAGTACCTTCACGACGACTTAGCTTGAGCTTAGGGCCCAAATATCTTGCCATGTTCTTTCTCCTAACCTATTGTTATACGCGACGTTTCTTCGGTGGACGACAACCGTTATGAGGGATTGGCGTCACGTCAGTGATGTTGGTGATACGGAAACCAGCAGCGTTCAATGCACGTACAGCAGACTCACGGCCTGGACCTGGACCTTTAATGAAAACTTCTAGGTTCTTTAAACCGTATTCTTGAGCAGCAGTACCTGCACGCTCTGCAGCTACCTGAGCAGCGAATGGAGTAGATTTACGTGAACCACGGAAACCTGAACCACCGGCAGTTGCCCATGATAGTGCATTACCTTGACGGTCTGTAATAGTAACAATAGTGTTGTTGAAAGAAGCATGAACGTGAGCCATACCATCAGCAACTTGCTTTTTTACCTTCTTACGACGAATTGGTGCTTTAGCCATAACTTACCCCACCTTATTTCTTGATAGGCTTGCGAGGACCCTTACGAGTACGCGCGTTAGTCTTAGTACGCTGACCACGAAGTGGAAGCGAACGACGGTGACGTAAGCCACGGAAGCAACCAAGGTCCATAAGACGCTTGATGTTCAAAGTAACTTCACGACGAAGATCACCTTCAACAGTGTACTTGCCAACTTCTTCACGAAGTACGTCAAGTGTTTCGTCTGAAAGTTCACCGATTTTTGTGGTTTCGGCGATACCAGTCGCAGCTAAGATCGCCTTAGCGCGAGTTTTACCTACACCATAAATTGCTGTTAAACCAATAACTGCATGCTTATGGTCAGGAACGTTAATGCCAGCTATACGGGCCACTAACACATCTCCTATTTTAAAGTTTGGTAATCATCTTCTTGAAAAGCCCGTAAGGATACTCAAGCGATAACCAAACCAATATTAAAAACACAGGCCGAGTAGGATACTCAGCCTGCATGACTGTTTAATTAGCCTTGCCTTTGCTTGTGCTTAGGCTCACTGCAGATCACGCGTACTACACCAGCACGTTTGATTACTTTGCAGTTACGGCAGATTTTCTTAACGGAAGCACGTACTTTCATTACTCAACTCCGTAACAGACCTTAGCGGCCGTAGCCTTTAAGGTTCGCTTTTTTCAGCACAGAATCATACTGATGTGACATCAGATGGGTCTGTACTTGTGCCATAAAGTCCATGATCACAACAACGATAATCAAAATTGATGTACCGCCGAAGTAGAATGGCGTTTGCCATGCCATGGTCATAAACTCGGGCACCAGACAGATAAAGGTAATATACAAGGCACCTGCCAATGTCAGGCGTGTCATTACTTTATCAATGTATTTCGATGTCTGCTCACCTGGACGAATACCTGGAATAAATGCACCAGATTTTTTCAGGTTATCTGCAGTTTCACGCGGGTTGAACACCAACGCAGTATAGAAAAAGCAGAAAAAGATAATAGCCGCTGCCAAGACCATCGCATACAGAGGCTGACCTGGGGTCAACGCTGTTGAGATAGCTTGTAACACGTCAGCTACAGGACCTTCACCCTGGCCGAACCAGCTTGCAATTGTACCAGGGAACAGAATGATACTACTAGCAAAGATTGGTGGAATAACCCCAGCCATATTCACTTTTAACGGCAAGTGTGTGCTTTGAGCAGCGTACACCTGACGACCTTGTTGGCGCTTCGCGTAGTTAACAACGATACGACGTTGACCACGTTCAAAGAAAACCACCAAGTAAGTAACGGCAAATACGATTACCGCAATCAATACCAGTACCAAAATGTTCAATTCACCTTGGCGCGCCATTTCGGCTGTCGAACCAATAGCAGACGGCAGGTTAGCTACGATACCAACAAAAATCAGCACTGAGATACCGTTACCGATACCACGTTCTGTAATTTGTTCGCCCAACCACATGAGGAACATACAGCCGGTTACTAAGCTCACCACAGCGGTGAAATAGAAACCAAAGCCAGGGTTAACAACTAACCCTTCCATCATGTTCGGTAAGCCAGTAGCAATACCGATTGATTGGAATGTAGCAAGCACGAGCGTACCATAACGCGTGTACTGGCTAATTTTCTTACGCCCAGCCTCACCCTCTTTTTTCAGCTCTATCATCGCAGGATGTATATGCGTTAATAGTTGCATGATAATCGAGGCCGAGATGTACGGCATAATACCCAGTGCAAGCACTGAAGCACGCTCAAGCGCACCACCACTGAACATGTTGAACATCTCAACAATGGTGCCCTTTTGTTGCTCGAAGAATTCGGCAAGTACAGCGGCGTCAATCCCAGGGATCGGCACGAATGAACCTAGACGGTAAATGATGATAGCTCCGAGAACAAATAGTAAACGACGCTTCAACTCCGCAAGCCCACTTTGTGCACTTTGCATATTTTGACCTGGTTTAGCCATAAAGTACTTCCTTACTCTTCTACCTTGCCTCCGGCAGCTTCAATCGCCGCACGAGCACCTTGAGTCACTTTAAGACCTTTAACGGTAACCGCGCGAGAAACTTCGCCAGATTTAACTACTTTAACGAACTGGATGTTCTTCTTAACCAGACCAGCTGCTTGTAACGCGTTTAGATCTACCACATCGCCTTCAACTTTAGCGATTTCGAATAGATTTACTTCAGTAGACGCAAGCGACTTACGTGAAGTGAAACCAAACTTAGGTAGACGACGTTGCATAGGCATTTGACCGCCTTCAAAACCAACGCGTACTTTACCGCCTGAACGTGATTTCTGACCTTTGTGACCACGGCCACCAGTTTTACCTAGACCAGAACCAATACCACGACCAAGACGTTTCTTAGGTGTTTTAGAACCCGCAGCAGGAGAAAGTGTATTCAAGTTCATCGAATTACCCCTCAACCTTAACCATGTAAGAAACTTGGTTGATCATACCACGTACTGAAGGCGTATCTTCTAGCTCTACAGTGTGGTTGATACGACGTAAACCAAGGCCACGTAATGTAGCTTTATGCTTCGGTAAACGACCGATAGAGCTACGTACTTGAGTTACTTTTACTGTGTTTGCCATGGTGTCTTACCCCAAAATCTCTTCAACGTTAAGACCACGTTTCGCAGCAATTGCTTCTGGAGATTTCATGTTCTCAAGAGCAGAAATTGTTGCGCGAACAACGTTGATCGGGTTAGTCGAACCGTAAGCCTTTGATAATACGTTCTGTACACCAGCTACTTCTAGTACTGCACGCATCGCACCACCGGCGATGATACCTGTACCTTCAGATGCAGGCTGCATGTACACTTTAGAACCAGCGTGACGACCCTTGATAGGGTGCTGAAGTGTATTACCTTTAAGGTCTACGTTGATCATGTTGCGACGTGCTTTTTCCATTGCTTTTTGAATAGCAGCAGGAACTTCACGTGCTTTACCATAACCAAAACCTACTTTACCTGCGCCGTCACCAACTACTGTTAGTGCAGTGAAGCTAAAGATACGACCACCTTTAACCACTTTAGACACACGGTTTACCGCGATTAGCTTTTCAGCCAAATCAGGCTGTTGTTGCTTTGCTTCTACGTTAGCCATTGTCTACTCCTAGAATTGCAAACCGGCTTCACGCGCTGCATCAGCAAGCGCCTTCACACGGCCGTGATATTTAAAGCCACTGCGGTCAAAAGCGATGCTTGCGCTAACGCCTTTTTCAGCCGCACGTTCAGCAACTGCTTTACCCACTGCTTGCGCAGCTTCGATGTTGCCTGTGCCTTTAACTGTTTCAGCAATTGCTTTTTCAACAGTAGAAGCAGCAGCCAGTACAGTACCCTCAGGGCTAATTACCTGAGCGTAAATGTGACGTGGCGTGCGGTGGATAACAAGACGAGTTTTGCCTTGTTCAATAAAATTTCTACGGGTGCGCTTAGCACGACGTAGACGAGCTGTTTTCTTATCCATCGTCTTACCTTACTTCTTCTTAGCCTCTTTACGACGCACGTGTTCGTCAGCATAACGTACACCTTTACCTTTATAAGGCTCTGGCTCACGGTATGAACGAATGTTCGCAGCAGTTTGACCAACTAGCTGCTTGTCTGCGCCCTTAACAACGATCTCAGTTTGACTTGGAGCTTCAATAGTGACGCCCGCTGGGATCTCGAAGTTTACTGGGTGTGAGAAACCTAGAGTTAGATCTAGTACGTTACCCTTTACCGCAGCACGGTAACCAACACCAACAAGTTGTAGCTTCTTCTCGTAACCGTCGTTTACACCAACAATCATGTTGTTGATAAGTGCACGAGCAGTACCAGCTTGAGCCCAAGCGTTAGCAACGCCTTCAACTGGGTTCGTTTTGATTACGTTCTCTTCGAATGAAACTTCAACAGCCTCGTGGATCGTACGGCTAAGTTCGCCGTTCTTACCTTTAACTGTGATATCCTGGCCTTTTAGCGTGATTTCTACACCGGCAGGAACATTAATAGGTGCCTTTGCTATACGCGACATAGTCCCCTCCGATTACGCTACAAAGCCAATGATTTCACCGCCAACGCCAGCACTACGTGCAGCACGGTCAGTCATTAGGCCTTTAGAAGTTGATACGATAGCGATACCTAGACCACCCATTACCTTAGGTAATTCGTCACGCTTCTTATAGATGCGTAGACCAGGGCGACTAACACGCTGGATATTTTCGATTACAGCTTTGCCTTCGAAGTACTTAAGTTCGATAGCAAGCTCAGGCTTAGCACCTTCAGTTACAGAGTAACCAGATACATAACCTTCATCAGTTAGCACTTTAGCAACTGCTACTTTCAGCTTTGAAGATGGCATTGAAACAGAAACCTTCTTCGCAGTCTGGCCGTTACGGATACGTGTGAACAAATCCGCAATAGGATCTTGCAAGCTCATAGTCTTACTCCCGTGATTCTATTACCAACTAGCCTTTTTAAGGCCAGGAACTTCACCGCGCATAGCAGCTTCGCGTAATTTGATACGGCTTAGGCCGAACTTGCGAAGGTAACCATGTGGGCGGCCCGTGATGTTACAACGATTACGTTGACGTGCAGGGCTAGAATCACGCGGTAGACTCTGAAGTTTCAGAACCGCGTCCCAACGCTCTTCATCTGATGTGTTAACATCGCTGATGATAGCTTTAAGTGCCGCACGCTTTTCAGCGTACTGTGCTACTAATTTAGTGCGCTTTGCTTCGCGCGCTTTCATTGAATTCTTTGCCATAACCCTACCCTTATTTCTTGAATGGGAAGTTAAACGCTTCTAACAACGCACGGCCTTCATCATTCGTTTTCGCAGAAGTAGTGATAGTGATATCAAGACCACGAACGCGATCTACTTTATCATAATCAATTTCTGGGAAGATGATTTGCTCACGTACGCCCATGCTGTAGTTACCGCGACCGTCAAAAGACTTAGCGCTTACACCACGGAAATCGCGAATACGCGGGATAGCGATTGAAACCAAACGCTCAAAGAAGTCCCACATACGCTCGCCACGTAGGGTTACTTTACAACCAATTGGGTAGCCTTCACGGATCTTAAAGCCTGCAACTGACTTGCGAGCTTTAGTGATTAGAGGCTTCTGACCAGAGATTGCTTCTAGGTCCGCAACAGCGTTTTCTAGAATTTTCTTATCAGCTAGGGCTTCGCCCACACCCATGTTTAATGTGATCTTTTCGATCTGAGGGACTTGCATGACAGAGCTGTAACCAAACTTCTGTTGAAGTTCTGCTACTACTTTGTCTTTGTATACTTCATGCAGTTTCGCCATCTTCTACTCCAACTATTAGATAGTTTTACCAGTAGATTTGAAGATACGCACTTTCTTGCCATCTTCAAACTTGAAACCCACACGATCTGCTTTACCCGTTTCCGAGTTGTAGATCGCAACGTTTGATACGTCGATAGACGCTTCTTTCTCAACAATACCGCCAGCTTGGTTCAACTGAGGAACAGGCTTTTGGTGCTTCTTGATAAGGTTTACGCCTTCAACAAATACTCGACCAGTTTCAGTTACAACTGAAAGCACTTTACCGCGCTTACCTTTGTCTTTACCGGCTAGTACGATTACTTCGTCATCACGACGGATTTTTGCTGCCATGATCGACTCCTTATAGTACTTCTGGTGCTAGTGAAACGATCTTCATGAACTTTTCAGTACGAAGTTCACGAGTCACAGGGCCGAAGATACGAGTTCCGATTGGCTGAAGGTTATCGTTAAGGATAACTGCAGCATTGCTATCGAAACGGATCAAAGAACCGTCTGGACGACGAACGCCTTTTTTGGTACGCACAACTACTGCGTTTTTAACATCACCTTTCTTCACTTTACCGCGAGGAATAGCTTCTTTAACAGAAACCTTAATGATGTCACCAACCGATGCGTAACGACGGTGTGAACCGCCAAGGACTTTAATACACTGCACTTTGCGAGCGCCGCTGTTATCAGCAACGTCCAGCTGAGTTTGCATTTGGATCATTTTAGATGCTCCGGTGTAGTTACAAACAGCCTAAATCTCTTTAAAAATTAAGGCATTAAATATTTTATCCGCTCAATAATCAGGCAACTTTTATGCTGTATGACTGCTGAGGGCGGGCAATTGTATCAGTAATGGCGCGCAAAAGGTAGGCTAATTTTTAATTAATTTCCCGACCAAGGGGCTGTATCTACACGCATATTCGCCTGCGATAAATGCCCTTCAGCGGGCCTTTTCCCCTACTAGTCATTCAATTGCCCCAAGGTTCAATTGCTTACAAAACAAACAGGGCGCATAAAGCGCCCTGTTGCTAAATTTCTATATGGGGTCAATTAACCACCAAACAAGCCCTTGAGCTTATCTTTTACCTTGTCTTTAACTTTTTCTTTGGCTTCTTCCTTGGCCGCATCGGCCACATCTAGCTTAATGCCCACATCGTGGAATGGGCCCTTAATGCGCATCGGAATTTTAAAGCCTGTGCTGTCATCCGTGGTGCCCTGACCTTCGATGGAATCGACGATACCGGTAACTAAACGATAGTTCACTTCGGTCGCCGGTAAATCCACCTCACCCTCACCCGAGATACGAACAAGCGGGCTCTGCAAAGACAGATCTGAGTTAGTGCCCACGCCATTGGTAAACGTCATGCTGCCCGTTAGCGCGGTAAAGTCTGTTTTTTGCGACTCGTCATAGCCGGTATTTAAACCATCGGCCAGCGCTGCGGTGTTACCCTTGATCAGCTCCTTGGCCTTACGCACCAGCTCAGCCACGTTGGCCCCTTTCACTGCACCGTCGGCAAAGTTAAAGCTCAGTTTACCCGCTAAGGCATTCACAAAATCTTTTTGGCTTTGGCCCCGTGTACTCAACTGCCAATCAATAGAGCCCTTGCCCATCAGCTTATCGAACTTGGCGGCATCGGTTAGCAGCGGCTCAGCATTGATGCCTGCCAGACTGAAATTAGTATTGATTTGATACGGCGCCTGTTTGGCATTAAGCATCACAGTTCCTTTACCCTGACCTTCATAGGCCACAAACTTATCCATGCTTAAATTCGCCACGGCATTTTGTAGTTTCAAGGTGAACTGGTTTTCCCCTAGGGTAATGTCGCGTGCCTTTAAGCCGCTTGAACGCACCACCACGTTGGCATCCAGGCTATTAAGAGCTGACAGGTCCATCTTGGTGTCATCCCAGACGATTGGCTCGGCCTTGGCATCGCCCTTGGCATCATCGGCCGGCTTTTCGGCAGGAGTCTCTGTCGGCTCGGGTAGATACGGGTTTAGGTCCAACATGCCGAGGTCAACATTGGCATTAATCGCCAAACGCTCACCCAGGTTGATGGTACTCATACCCTCGATGGCAAGCTCATCAAGCTTGGCCACTAGCTTATTAATGGTGAAGGACTGACCTTGCATCTGCATGCTGCCATCAACACTGAAGGCATTAAAGGCGTTATCCTTGGCATCAAGTTCAACACCCTGCCACTTGGCGATATCTTTTACCGAGTCGCCATCAAGATGCAAAGTACCGCTAATATTTTGGCCCTGATCGGCGATTTGCCCCTTAAATTCAACATTAACCAAATCCGAGTCGACGGTTTTAGTTACCGCAAACGGGCGTCCTTCAATGGCTTTAAGAGGGTTATCGACCACCACATCCAGGTTAAAGCGCTGCGCCATATAGGTAATGCCACCTTTCAGCTCCAGCGGTTTACGCAGTGATTGCAATAACACCGCCAGTTCCAGGTCGGAAATTTGCTGCTTGGCACCGGTTTGGCCATCGAGGTAGGTAAATTGACCGCCATAGATGGCGACTTCACCGAGTTCGATATCGAAGTTTTCAGGAAGACTAACCTGTCCAGACTTGGTTTGCTCAGGTTGCTGCTCGGCCACCTTGTCAAACAACTGCCAGTTGCCCTTGCCCTGAGCATTGGTCTCCAGCAAGACATCCGGTTCGCGAATAACGAACTTATCCAGCTTCACTTCACCGGAGAACAGCGACGTCCAGGGAATATGAATATCCAGCTGCTTCATGGTCGCCATGTTGACGCGTGAGCCGTCGGCCATGTTGCTAAAGCTGACATCATTGAGCTCCAGGCGTAGCGACGGGAAAATTGCTAAGTTTTTATCACCGGCAATGGTCAAAGTACGGCCGGTGGTTTTCTCCACCTGCTCGGACACCTTAGTAAAAATGGCGTCGACCGGAATAAAAAATGGAATCGCGATCAACAAGCCGATGATCACGACAATAATAATACCTAATACCTTGGCAAGGGTTTTCATGCTTAACCTCGTTCCTTTTGAGACAACACTAGTAGCATAACCTATTGGCTATAAAAGTGTAATTGTAGTCGAGATGGATGAATATATGATGATAGCTGCCTGCTCCCGCTTACCAACGATAGCCAAGTTGCAAACCCAGGCCATCCACCCCGGGGTTCGGCGGTTCAATCCCCCCGTTAGAGGTATGCTGATAGCGCAGTGATGTAAACACGTCGCTCTGAGCAATAAAGTAGGTGTAACTAAGACTGGATGTAAAATGCCAGCGGCTTCCTACGTAGTGAGCATAATAGTAATTACCGTCTACATAGGTGGGGGCGAACTCAAAAGTAAGCCTGGTTTGCTGCCCTTGCAATAGATGCCAATATAAGCCCGCTGAAAAATAGGGCACATCATCGAACTCATTCCAGCCATAATGCTTGTCTAAGCCATTAAACTCGCCATAAGTGAATGCAACACCATCAAACCAGGTAAAAGATGGCTCGGTCTCTAAGCTGTATGAAATGGCCGTTATGCGATCATCATCATTCGCACCCAATGTATAACCAAGGTAAATTGCCACCTCATCTGCAGCGACTTGCGGACTATAAAATTGGGCCAATAAAGCAAACGTGGATATGAAAAGAGTCGAGGCTGGTTTTGCCCAAGAGTTGTTAACCGCGGCTATGAGCATGAGACTTCTGCACACCTTTGAATCGAAGTAGTTGTTTCGTGGCAAGAATAACGCAGTTGCTATCCACAAGAAACCTAAAGGAAAAATATTAACCGGCAACCTAGAGGCTCGCAGGTGTGATTGCTTTGTAAAAATGGCGTTGGCCACTCCTTAGCTACGAATGCGAAGTCGCGGCTAAGAGCATCGAAATAAATAGGCGAATGTCAATATTGCAACAAAACTCAATCTCAGTATGATGCACAGCCCCGCTGGCTCAACAGACTCGGTCGGGGCTGTAATGTATCAAGCGGAGCGTAGTACCTAGCATGAAGAAGTTGCTTATCTCGCCATCTAAAATGGCGCTGGCAGAACAAGAAAGTCAGATTTATCAGAATATCCTCAAACAGGCGGCGGACATCAGCCTTAACCTGATGGCGGTCAAAGTAGAGCACCACCCTGAAGACTTTCTCGGCTGGGCCTATGAGCTGCTTGATGTGACCACCGAGCGCCTGAACTTTGATTTGCTTGAGCCAACGCAGCTGCCCACGGTGAAAAAACTACAAGCCCAGCTTAAGGACGCGATTAGCTTTTTACAGCTAAAAACCCTGCGTATTGCCCCTTGGCCGGTGATCTGCGCCTACCTTGAACAAAATAAAGAAGGTGTATTGCTGGCTGAGCACCTGAGCTTGGCCGAGCATATTGCCAGCATTAAAAGCACGCCATTACAGGAAATGAGCAAGGAAGACCGCCTCGCCTTTATCGGCAAGCACACCACCGCTCACGACCCGGCTGTGTATCGCTTTGATGTGGAGTTCTTTGCCGGCATCAAAAACAACAAGGCCTTTGCGCAAATTCTTGACGACCAACCGCAGGCGGTCGAGGCGGCACTGGCACATATCCCCCTCACCGACGAGGTGAACCTAGAGCACTACCAGGCCTTTGTGCTTGCGTACCTGCAACTATTTACCAGCAGTGATGACAAGCCAACCCTAGCCCCGGCCACCCGCCTATTGGCGATGCGCCGTCCCGATGTGTTCACGCCCATTACCAATGCCAAAAGCGATACCCTATGCGCGGCATTGAATATTGCCAGACTGAACAACCGCGACTTTGAGCGCTACTGGCAAGATATCGTTTGCACCCTGGCCCGCCAGCCATGGTTCGCCATGGCGCAAGGGGAGAATGAGCAGGAACAGCGCTTGGTCGATATAAAGGCCCTGCTTCCGTGTCTGTTCTACTACTTTGATAAAAACGCCATGGAGCAATCCAACTACTTTAAGCTGTTACACAAGCCTAAGGCGAGCCCGGCCAGCGCCAACAGCACGGCGAGAAAGCGCTCCAAGGAATCGGCAGCCCTGCTGGTTGACCGCGCCCTGGCCGAAGAAGGCATTCCCGAGCATATTCGCGCAAAACGTGATTCGATTATCAGTGAAGTGGAAAAAGGCCGCAGTGTGGCGGATACCATTAGCTTGATGCGGGCTATTTTTGGGTAATCGGTAACTTTTTGTCGGGGCGCCGACGGGCGCTTTTCTAGTCTACTCGCTGATAGTTCAACGTTCAGCCGCCAGCTGTGGGTTTAGCTGTTACATCTTGTCGGACCGCCGACACCGGCTTAGAGGAAATGCTTGTCCATTTCCTCTAAGAACTCCTAGGACACCCGTGATTCGCTAATGCTTACGAACTCAGCGTTTTGTTAAACGTTCCGCTTAGTCATTGATGCGATTTAACAGCACCTCCCTGTACTGATAAATCTAGCTCGGCATCGTGCCTCGCTATCAATGACAGACTCCACAACAAAAGCCGATTTCTCCAGCGCGAATCAAAACGGGAGATCGATACCTGTTAGTTTTGAGATGCCTTATAGGCCGCTAAGTGCCATTAGCTGACGCTCGAAAGTAGTTTTAAGAAATATGTATCTACACAGCGTTAGCAAGGGCGCCTATAATACAGAACCCCAAAGCCATATCGGCATCTGCTTGAATATAGGCTCAATAATTGGAGGTACGGTTGTACTAATGATATCAAAATTATTAAAAGTGCTACTTGTGTTGCCCATTATATTTTCACAAGTACACGCTGATGATTCATATCAGGAGTTTTGCGCAAGCAGTTGGTATGATGAAATAAAGTATTCGCAAGTTGGTACAACGCAACTGCTAGATTGCTTTTTTTCAAACGTAAGATTTGAATCAGTCGGTCTCAACGCAGGCTATAGTCGAGTTAAACTAACGGAAGTTGAAAGCTTATTAAGGAGCGATGACACAGTTTCCAATAACTCTGTAAAACTGGAAAGTTATTTTGGCGAAGTAAGAGATAAATCTGGTACTTTTGATATTTTATCATTTTTTGATTTTGACCGAGATGAATTGTTCTCTAAAAATACCTACGTAGAGCCTCTTGATATTAATGACAGTTGTAAAATTATCTATGTGTATGGAGTAAGCATAGAACCTTTTATTTTTGGTTTGAGATTAGACAATGATTTACCTGTAAATGTTGATGGCCTCAAGCTATATGAATACTACTCATTTTATGCTGATCTTTACCCTAGTGATGTGCTATTGCTGGATGAATTCGATGGCTTTTTGAATCACTTTTGCTCGAAAGACAATTCTAACTCAAAGTTGAAGCGGAATTTTAACGAAAAGTGGAAAAAGGGGGTGGAGTCAATTCATTCCTAAATGCCCTCCCTTACCGACCAAGCTCAAAAAGTGTAGGACTTTTCTTTTGTCCACTTGTCGCTCTAATCGGACTTACAGTTTGCGTTAACCTAAATTGAAACGCAGATGTATCAGCCTAATCCCGTTAAAATTCGCGCTGAAGAAATCGGCTTTTGCTGCGAAGCGTG
>NZ_PQCE01000050.1:0-235 GCF_002964725.1 Pseudoalteromonas sp. T1lg76 | reverse complement strand
CGCTAGATGACGCAAACAAATTTAGAGTCTCAATTGAACTGAGTGACCAACGGAAACAAGTTTACTTGTTTCAGCACAGTCAATTCGATTTTTCTTTTATAAAGGGAAATCAAAATCAGAATTCAATGAGCGCCGAATCTTCGGATTCAAAAAACTTTTAATTGAAGAGTTTGATCATGGCTCAGATTGAACGCTGGCGGCAGGCCTAACACATGCAAGTCGAGCGGTAACATTT
>NZ_PQCE01000049.1:0-249 GCF_002964725.1 Pseudoalteromonas sp. T1lg76 | reverse complement strand
AAAAAACTTTTAATTGAAGAGTTTGATCATGGCTCAGATTGAACGCTGGCGGCAGGCCTAACACATGCAAGTCGAGCGGTAACATTTCTAGCTTGCTAGAAGATGACGAGCGGCGGACGGGTGAGTAATGCTTGGGAACATGCCTTGAGGTGGGGGACAACCGTTGGAAACGACGGCTAATACCGCATAATGTCTACGGACCAAAGGGGGCTTCGGCTCTCGCCTTTAGATTGGCCCAAGTGGGATTAG
>NZ_PQCE01000048.1:0-6658 GCF_002964725.1 Pseudoalteromonas sp. T1lg76 | reverse complement strand
GGCGGCGCTGATCAGTGCCTGCAAAAAGCAGCATGTGTCCTGCGCCTGTGTGGTACATGGCATTGGCGAGCGCATTTTAAAGCACAAGGTACCTCAATATCTTGTGCAGCATCCGGATATTATTGCCATGCACCAGGCGCCGCTGGAATACGGTGGCAAGGGTGCCTTATTAATTTTGATTGACCTACCCGTGGATATCAGTCCACTACTGTAGTGCCCTGCCAATAGCAAAGGGCTCGTAAGAGCCCCTTGAACGCCCTTACTCGGTCGTCGCCTCGCAGCCGGAAATAACTTCTGGCAACTCGGCCACCGCCTGTTCCGACAGCGGCGGGCTAAAGTAATACCCCTGCACCACAAAGCAGTTATTGGCTTTTAAGAATTCCATCTGCTCCTTGGTTTCCACGCCTTCGGCCACCACATTGAGATTCAGCTTTTGCGCCATGGCGATAATAGCCGCGGTGATCGCCATATCGTTCGGATCATCCGGAATATCCTGGACAAAGGAGCGGTCAATCTTAAGCACATCAACAGGGAAGCGTTTCAGGTAGTTAAGCGATGAATAGCCAGTGCCAAAATCATCGATGGAAATCGACACACCCAGGCGTTTAATATCATGCAGTTGAGAAATGGCGGTACCCACATCCCCCATCAGCATACTTTCTGTGAGCTCCAAATGCAGATTTTTGGGAGCCACCTTGGTCTGCTCAAGAATATTGGCAAGACTAGGGATCAAATTGGCATCTTGGAACTGGCGCACCGATAAGTTCACCGAAACATTTGCTTCAAGCCCAGCTTGGGCGCGGCGTGCGGAGAACCTGCAGGCTTCATGGAGCACCCATTCGCCAAGCTCAACAATCAAGCCCGTGGCCTCGGCGATAGGGATAAACTTCACCGGCGAAATGGCGCCCTGTGTCGGGTGCGTCCAACGGATCAAGGCTTCAAAACCCAGTACCTTGCCGGTGCGACTATCAACCTGAGGCTGATAATTCAGATGGAATTGGCTGTCACGAATACCTTGGCGTAGCTCATTTTCAATATACAGGCGTTCGTTGGCGGCGGCGTTAAGCTCACTGGAATAGAAGTGATAGGTGTTTTTGCCCTTGGCCTTGGCCTCATACATGGCTAGGTCCGCATGTTTAAGGAGTTGGTCTTCCTCACTGCTGTCATCCGGCGCCATGGTAATGCCGATACTGGCACTGACGATCACCTCGTTATTGCCCAGGGTAATGGGCTGATTCAAGGTGTGCTGTATGGTGTGGGCTACGTTTCTAGCGCGCTCGTGACTTTCAATACCACTGAGCAGCACGGCGAATTCATCGCCACCAAGTCGGGCTATGGTGTCTTCGGTACGCAAACGATTTTTCAAACGATTGGCCACCTCGACCAAAAGTTGATCACCGCTGTCATGACCCAGGGTATCGTTAATGCGCTTAAACTCATCAAGGTCGAAATAAAACAATGCAAAGGCGTAGTGACCTCGCTCGGCCAGGGCCATGGACTTGCGCAGCTGCATGCGGAAGAAAGTGCGGTTAGCCAGACCGGTCAGGGTATCAAAATAGGCTAGTTGTTCCATTTTACGCTGGCTTTCTTTCACAAAGGAGATATCCTGTGCCGAAACCACATAGCTGCTTACGCCCCCTTCCTCATCGCGGATAGGTGACACGCTTAGAGACACCCACAGCGCCTTGCCGTCTATTTGCTCCAACATGGTATCGCCACGCCAATAATTGCGGGTGCGCAAATCGTATTCGATATCGTCGTTAAAGATTGCCATTTCCTTGGCTATCACGTTGAGTAATTTGCCATTGGTAAAATGCTCTTCATTAAAGCCGGTCATTTCCAGCATTTTCGGGTTTACATATTCGATTTGCAGCTGATAGTTGGTGATCAATACCCCGGTGCCAGAATGGGCCACCGCCTTGGACAAACGATTGGCGGCCCGCTCGGCAATGTCTTTTTCTTTAATACGCTGATTAAGGCCGGTGATGGTGTTGGCCAGCTCCACGCTCATGTCTTTAACCGAGCCGTTGAGTACGCCTATTTCGTCCTTGCCCTCGGGAGGAAATTCAGTGTCCATCCTGCCTTTAGCAAAACTGGAGACCGCATCTACGAGCAGATGAATACGGCGCAGCACCAGTTGATACAGGGCCTGATGTAACAACAAGGCAACCAAAATGGGGTAGAGAATAAAAAGTGCTAAGAATTTAATCTGTAACGCCTCAAGTGCTTCCAATGCACTCGATTGCTTACGATACATGCCCACATACCAGTTGAGACCCTCAAGCTTACTCATGGTGCCCAGGTACTGATCCCCTTCATATTCAAACTGCTCGTTCATGGTCGACTGCTCTGAATTCAAGGCCTTGCCGACTAACTCCGCCAGTTGGGGAGTAATAAAGTCGGACAGGCGCAGCACCCGCCCCTCACGGCCGTAACGCTGATATGTTGCCTCATCCAGGCTCGAATGGGCCAGCAACTGGCCTTGGCCATCAACCACGAATACTTGCTGTTGCTTATCGTTCATGGGCAAGAAACGCAGCAAACTGCTAAGTTCGATATCGGCGCCGGTTAGGGCTAGATGTTCATTGTTCTGATAAATGGGCGTCACTATGCTGACCACCCATTTGCGACTTACAGTGTCGTAATACACAGGTGTCCATAGCGTAAGCCTATTGGGGTTTGGTTCTGGGCCAACACGATTGAAATTAATCGCATCATGGGTGCGATAATTATCCGGCCTCTCCATAGCCCAGGTTGAAGGGGCAATACGAATAAAACCATCGGCGGTTAACAAGTAAAAATTGGCAAACTCTTGCAGCAAAGTTGGCGAAATAACCCGCCAAAGTTGCTCGGAATGGGTAAACAATTGTTGATAATAAGGAGAGTAATTGGCTTTTGGCATTACCGCAGCGCTCACGCCATCACGGGTACTGCTGCGCAGGAGAGGCTCATCGCTGCTAATAAAATGCGGCGTCGACGCACTGCGCTCAAGCTCGCCAGAAAACAACTCCCTGGCCACCACCGCATTAGCTTGTTCGGCAATATTGATTTTACTATCAATTAATTGCCCAAATTGACCACTAAATCGGGCATTGTATTGGGTCAGTTGCTCATTTTCTTGGAGCATCAATTGTTTTTGCTCGGATTTGAGCATAAACACGGCAGCAAAAATACCGGCGATCAAGCATATAGCTGAGATCAATACCGATAGCTTTATGCTTAGCGAGTGTATGCCAAATCGCGATGGAGGACGCCTATAGACCACAGCCGATCCTTTTTAAGTATCTGGTTTTTATTATTTTAGCTGGCTAGCAAATATAACAGTCACAGCGTTTATGTATAGCTCTTTTGGCGTTAATTATCAGCCAACCTTGTAACAACTAAGATAAAAGAATTAACAACAAGAATAATATAGTCTTTTGGGGAATAAACACCCAAATAAATTAATGCCTTAGTCTGCATTCTATAAGGTTTACTAGGCGATAATGACTAGGAGAGATTAACCTGCAAATAATTACCAAATAACCACCATAGGCCTATTGACTTTTAACCGCCCAAGCCAGTAGATTGAAGTTATGAACATTATCTCTTTCGTATTTTTTCGCTTCTTTATCTACCACCCTTGTTAGGGAGGCGCGAGCGAGTACGTGAGATTCACACACATGCTAAGGCCTCCCAAACGGGAGGCCTTTTTCGTTTTGGGAATGAGGAAACCTAATAATGACCAATGATACGCTCCTGGCACTGCGCCGAGACATCAATGAAATCGACTCTGAGCTGTTGATTTTATTGGCAAAACGCCGCCGAATCAGCCATTCGGTGGTGGAATATAAAATTGCCAATAACAAGCCCATTCGCGATGAAGCGCGAGAGCAGGAGTTACTGGAAAAGCTGATAAGCTATGGTAAATCGCTCGGCCTGGATGCCTACTATATCAACAGCGTGTTTCAGCGGGTGCTCGAAGACTCGGTACTGCACCAGCAAGCCATGTTGCAGCAAAACCTCAACCCAGAGGTATTGGGCGAGACCAATCGGGTGGCGTACCTTGGCGGCCAGGGCTCATACTCCCAGCTGGCGGTGCACAAATACTTCAGTCGCCGTCCCGGTAAACTGGTCGAGATGGGCTGCGCCCAGTTTGATGAAATCACTGGCGCGGTGGAAAAAGGCCAAGCCGACTTCGGCGTACTGCCAATCGAGAACACCAGCTCGGGCAGCATCAACGAGGTATTCGACCTGCTCCAGCACGCCCAGGTTTCCATTGTTGGCGAAGTCACCCATTCGGTGGAGCACTGCCTCTTGGTTAAACCCGGCACCGAACTGGGCGACATTACCAAGCTTTTCGGCCACCCCCAACCCTTTGCCCAGTGCAGTCGCTTTATTCAAGGTTTAAATGAAGTACAACTGGAAAACTGTGACTCCACCACCAGCGCCATGAAGGCGGCGCTTAATTGTGATAACAGTGCCGCCATCGGCTCTGCGGAAGCTGGCAAGCACTTAGGTCTGGAGGTCTTAAAAACCGGCATTGCCAATCAAAGTGAGAACCACAGTCGCTTTATCGTGGTGGCGCGTAAGGCCATGCAGGTTTCAACACAAATACCGACCAAGACCACATTGATTATGGCCACGGAGCAGCATGTGGGCTCGCTGGCCGATGCGCTCATGGTGTTCAAGGAGCATGGCATTAACATGGTGAAACTGGAGTCACGCCCGGTTCCGGGCAATCCCTGGGAAGAAGTATTCTATGTGGATTTAATTGCCAACCTGGCCGAACCCAAGGTGCAACGCGCTCTTGAGGCCCTAAAAGATCACACCCAGTTTGTACGCATCCTGGGGTGTTATCAAAGCGATTCACTGCAGGCGGTGGAAGTAAACTAACACCTAAAAAAAAGAGCCAGAAGTTATGACTTCTGGCTCTTTTGCATTGTGGGCAGGTTAATTTGCAAGACCAATTAACTCGATTTCCGCGATTTGTACCAGGCCATCATTATTGGCATTTTTACTGATACTCACGCGATAACTGCTATAGGCAAAGCCATTGCTAAAGCTAAAGGCGCGCCGCTGAAGTCTGTCATCCCAGCTCTCGCCGACCCAGGATGCCACTTCCACCCAGGTTTCGCCGCCGTCATTGGAGCCAAGCAGGCTGAAGTTTTCCGGATCCCGCTCTGGGGCATCATTGGCACTGGTAATGACGATTTCACTGATCACCTGAGGGGCACTAAAGTCGGCCTGTATCCAGGAAGGGTTTTCAGCCGTTGGTGCGCCCTGCCAGTCGTTATGGTCCAGCCACTTAGTGCTTGGGTCATTATCAAAGGCCCTATCCTGATTTTCGCCATCGCCAATACTAGAGCGCGCACTAAATAGGGTGCCAGACAGCTCGGTTAAATCCTGCAACTGATACTGGGGACCAATAAAGCCCACCTCGGCAATTTGTACCAGGCCATCATTGTTGGCATTGGCACTTACCGACAGGCGGTAATGCGAATAGGCCAAGCCATTGCTCAGGGCAAAATTACGTTGCTCTAAGCGCTCGGAGAATTCCTCCCCTGCCCAGCTCGCTAATGACAGCCAGGTTTCGCCATCGTTCGAGGCCAACAGCGAAAAGCTAGCCGGGTCACGCTCGGGCGCATCGTCGGCACTGGTGATCATCAGCTCATTCACGGCTTGCGCCTCGGCCAGCTGCACCTGGATCCACGCCGGGTTTTCCTCGGTGGGTGCGCCCTGCCAGTCATTGTGATCCAGCCACTTGGTGCTCACATCCCGGTCAAAGGCCTGCGCCGCGCTCTCGGAATCACTGATACTAAAGCGGGCACTGTAGCTGGCACCACTGCTTAGGGAATGATCCAGCCCCTCCAGCTCGGGGCCGATCAGCTCTACTTCGGCAAGCTGCAGCAGGCCATCGTTATTCTTATTTTTACTTACTTCCAGGCGATAGCTGCTATAGGCAAGTTGATTGGCCACGGCGAAGGTACGGCGCTCGGTACGCTCATCAAAGGCCTCTCCGACCCAGCTTGCCAGGGTTATCCAGCTTTCACCGCCATCATTAGACGCCAGCAGCGAGAAGTTTTCCGGATCGCGCTCCGGGGCATCGTTGGCGCTGGTAATGGCCAGCTCATTAACCGCTTTTGGAGCACTGAGGTCGAGCTGAATCCAGGACGGATCCGCGTCACTGGGCGCACCTTGCCAGTCATTGTGATCCAGCCATTTGGTGGTTGGGTCATTATCAAAGGCCTTATCCTGGTTTTCTGCATCGCCTATGCTGTTGCGCGCCGAGGCGATCGCTTGTGGGTCATCACTGTGGTCCACGCTCACATGCACGGGGCCAACAAAATCGATTTCGGCCAGTTGCAGCAAGCCATCATTGCCCTGATTCTTGGTGATATTGATACGGTAGCTGGCGTACGCCTGAGCGTTGGCAAAAGCAAATTCCTGACGCTCAAAACGCTCATCAAAGGTGGCACCGACAACGGTAGCTAAGGTTAGCCAGCTCTGGCCACCATCGTTGGACGCCAGAATATCGAAGTTTTCTGGGTCGCGCGCCGGCGCATCGTTGGCACTGGTGATAAACACACTGCTGATCGCCTGTGGCGTGGCAAAGTCCACCTGCACCCAGGACGGATCTTCTACACTTGGCGCACCTTGCCAATCATTATGGTCGAGC